>NZ_JBRBZA010000005.1:0-64411 GCF_053493975.1 Thermomicrobium sp. | reverse complement strand
TGGAGATGGTGATGCCGGGGGACAACGTGCGGCTGCGGGTGGAGTTGGACAAGCCGGTGGCGTTGGAGGAAGGGTCGCGCTTTGCCATCCGGGAAGGTGGCCGCACGGTCGGCGCCGGCGTCGTGACCAAGATCATCAAGTGAGGGGTGGTCGGCGATGTCGCGGAGACCGACGCAGCGTATACGCATCCGACTGAAATCGCACGATCACCGGATTCTGGACCAGTCAGCACGGCAGATCGTGGAGACAGCGGAAAGCACCGGTGCGAAGGTCGCCGGGCCGATTCCGTTGCCGACCCGGATCGAGCGGTTCACCGTGATCCGCTCGCCGTTCATCGATAAGGACTCGCAGGAGCACTTCGAAATCAGGACGCACAAACGCTTGATCGATGTGCTCGAACCGAGTCCATCCACGATCCGGGCTCTCATGCGGCTGACGCTCCCGGCCGGTGTGGACATCGAAATCAAGCTCTGAGCGTGGGAGACCGCGCTCCAGATCATGCTCGCAGAGTGGCGAGGGCACGTTGGAGTGTCTGGAGCCACCAGTGAGGAAGAGGAGAGCCGATGATCGAGGGGCTTTTGGGACGCAAACTGGGGATGACCCAAATTTTCGACGATGAGGGACGGGCTATCCCGGTCACCGTCCTGGAGGTGGGTCCCTGTGTCGTGACACAGGTCAAGACAACCGATCGGGATGGGTACCAAGCGGTCCAGCTCGGCTTTGGGCACCGCAAGCGCCACAATCGTCCGATGCAAGGACATCTCCGGGCATCGGGCGCATCGCCGCGTTACTTGAAAGAAGTCCGCGTCGACGATGCCACTCGATTCCAGGTCGGCCAGGTCATCGATTGTACGATCTTTCAGCCTGGCCAGCTGGTGGACGTTATCGGCTGGCGCAAGGGTCGGGGATTCCAAGGTGGAGTCAAACGTCACGGCTTCGCCGGCGGTCCCAAGACCCATGGTCAGTCCGATCGTCACCGTGCGCCTGGATCGATCGGTCCGACGACGGATCCTGGACGGGTGCACAAGGGGAAACGGATGGCCGGCCGGATGGGACCGGTGCGAGTCACGGTGCAAAACCTGCGGGTGGAGCGTGTCGACCCACAGCGGAATCTGCTCCTCGTGCGGGGGGCAGTGCCGGGACATCCGAATGGCCTGGTGATCGTCCGCCATGCGGTGAAGCAGCGGCGCGCGAAGGCAACGGCGTGATGGAGGGGGCATCGATGCAGGTTCCGGTCTATGACCTCGAGGGGCGAGCAGTCGACCAGATCGAGTTGGCTGACTCGGTCTTCGGCATCACGCCGAATATTCCGGTGATGCACCAAGCCTTGGTGCGCCAGTTGGCGAATGCCCGAGCCGGGACGCACGATACCAAGACGCGCGGTGAGGTTCGTGGAGGCGGCCGGAAGCCGTGGCGTCAGAAGGGGACGGGACGAGCGCGCCAGGGCAGCATCCGTGCACCGCACTGGAAGGGTGGCGGTGTGGTGTGGGGTCCACACCCCCGCTCGTATCGGCAGAAAATGCCGAAGAAAATGCGCCGGTTGGCCATTCGCTCGTTGCTCTCGGTCAAGCAGCGGGAGAACCAAATTGTCGTCGTTCGTGGCTTGACCGATATCGAGCCCAAGACGAAAGTGATGAAGGGCGTTCTGCAACGGCTTCCGCTCGCGACGGCGCGGTCGACACTGATCGTGGTGGATCAGCGTCGAGACAATGTCCGTCGAGCGGCCGGCAATCTCGAGGACGTGAAAGTTCTCGTCGCGCACAACATGAACATTCGCGATGGGCTGAAGTACGAGCGCATGATTCTGACGCCGGAAGCGGTGGAAGTGATTCACCGCCTTTGGGCACAAGAGGGGGCGTGATCATGGAACTGCCATACCAGGAAATCATTCGACGCCCGCTCATCACAGAGAAGAATACGCGCCTGATGGAGATGAATCAGTACATGTTCGAGGTTCATCCGGAGGCGAACAAGATCCAGATCAAAGAGGCGATCGAGCGGACATTCAATGTGAAGGTCAAGAAGGTCAACACGATGAATGTCCGCGGAAAAGTTCGCCGGCGGATGCGCAAGGGGGGTGGCGTTCCCATCGTGGGACGCGAACGTTCGTGGAAGAAGGCGATCGTGACCTTGGAGCCGGGTTACACGATCGACCTCTTCAGCCAGTTGTGACGGAGCTGAGGTGCGGCGATGCCGATCAAAGTCTACAAACCGACGACACCCGGGCGCCGCAATATGTCGGTGCTCACTTACGAGGAGATCACTAAAGAAGAGCCAGAGAAGTCACTGATCGAGCCACTCAAGAAGCACGCCGGGCGGAACAACCGCGGTGTGATCACGACGCGACATCGCGGCGGTGGAAACAAGCGCTTCTATCGGATCATCGACTTTCGCCGCGACAAGTGGGGCATTCCGGCTAAGGTGGCAGCGATCGAGTACGATCCGAACCGGACGGCATTCATCGCGCTTCTTCACTACGTCGATGGCGAGAAGCGCTATATTCTCGCTCCTTTGGGTCTGAAAGTGGGTGATATTGTCCAGTCCGGTCCGGGGGCACCTATCAGAGTCGGGAATGCACTCCCGCTGCGGGAGATTCCTCTCGGTACCCAGGTGCACAATGTCGAACTCTATCCTGGGCGGGGAGGTCAACTGGTGCGGGCGGCCGGTGCCGTGGCGCAGGTTGTCGCGAAGGTCGATAACTATGTCCACCTGCGCTTGCCCTCGGGTGAGATTCGTATGGTTCATGCGGACTGCATGGCAACCATCGGGCAGGTCGGGAACTTGGACCACCAGAACGTGAGCATCGGCAAAGCCGGACGCAAGCGCCATATGGGGTGGCGACCGGCGGTGCGTGGGTCGGCGATGACACCGCGCGATCACCCGCATGGTGGTGGTGAAGGGAAGGCACCACGCGGCATGCCGCCCAAGACTCCGTGGGGCAAGCCGGCGCTCGGCAAGCGCACGCGCCGGAACAAGAAATCGGATCGCTTCATCATCCGGCGGCGCTATGAGGCCTAGCCGGCGAGGAGGATGAACGATGGGTCGATCGTCGAAAAAGGGACCGTACATCGATCCCAAACTCAAGAAGAAGATCGACGAGCTCAACCGGACAGGGGAGCGCCGGGTCATCCGCACGTGGGCTCGGGATTGCACGATTTTCCCCGAGATGGTCGGCCACACCATCGCGGTGCACGATGGGCGCCGGCACGTGCCGATCTACATCACCGAGCAGATGGTCGGGCACAAGCTCGGGGAGTTCGCGCCGACCCGAACCTATCGCGGTCATGGCAAGGACGCCGAACGGACGACCCGGCGTCGATGAGGTGAGAAGGAGCGTGCGATGGAAGTCCGAGCCATGGTACGCGAGGTGCGGGTATCGCCGAAGAAAGCGCGAATGGTCATCGACGTGATTCGCGGTAAGCCGCTGCGCGACGCGATGGCGGTCCTGCAGGTGCTGCCGCAGAAGACAGCACCGATCGCGTTGAAACTGCTCCGCTCGGCAGCAGCCAATGCCGAGCACAACTATGATCTCGATCCGGATCGCCTGTATGTGAAGCGCATCTATGTGGACGAGGGGCCGCGGTACAAGCGCTGGCAGCCCCACGCGCGCGGACGCGTCGGTCGCAAGTGGCGCCGCACGTCGCACATCACGGTCATTCTCGATGAGTTGCCGGAGAAGGGAGCGCCGCGTGGGTAGGAAAGTCAACCCGATCGGCTTTCGCCTCGGGATCGTTCACGATTGGGAATCGAAATGGTTCGCCGAGAAAGATCGGCAGTACCGCGAGCAGCTGCACGAGGATCTCGACATTCGGGAGTTAGTGCATCGTGAGTTGCCGCGGGCTGGAATTTCGCGCATCGAGATCCAGCGGGCGGTGAATCGTGTCGATGTCACGATCCATACCGCAAAGCCTGGAGTGGTGATCGGGAAGCAGGGCGCAAATGTCGAGCGGTTGCGCCAACTGTTGGAGTCACGCGTCGGCAAGAAGGTGCATCTCAATATCCAGGAGATCCGCAAGCCGGAACTCGATGCGCGTTTGGTGGCGGAAAGCATTGCGGAGCAGATCACGCGGCGAGTCTCCTATCGGCGTGCGATGAAGCATGCGGCTGCGGCTGCGATGCGGGCCGGGGCCAAAGGGGTCAAAATTCGCGTCAAGGGTCGGTTGGGCGGTGCGGAGATGAAGCGCATGGTCTGGGAGATCGTTGGTCGGGTACCGCTCAATACGATCCGCGCGAACATCGACTATGCTGTCGTCCATGCTCCGACGATCTATGGCCAGATCGGCGTCAAGGTATGGATCTATCACGGTGATGTGCTGCCAGAAGCGCGACCGCCGGTGGCGGCGGGTGTCGTCGCTGAGTAGACGAGGGAGCTCGACCGATGTTGATGCCACGTCGAGTACAGCATCGCAAACAACACCGGTATCGCACGAAGGGAATCGCCTGGCGAGGTAACACTCTCGCTTTCGGAGACTATGGAATCCAGGCTTTGGAGCCGGCATGGGTGACGGCGCAGCAGATCGAGGCGGCACGGCGTGCGATCACCAATGCTGTGCGCCGTGGCGGAAAGGTCTGGATTCGAGTCTTCCCCGACAAGCCGGTCACCAAAAAGCCGGCTGAGACACGGATGGGGAGTGGAAAGGGTAACCCAGAATACTGGATGGATGTCGTCAAGCCGGGTCGCATCCTGTTCGAGCTCGCTGGCGTGCGCGAGGAACTCGCGCTGGAGGCGCTGACCCGGGCGATTCACAAGTTGCCGTGCCGTTGCCGGATCGTCAAGCGCGAGCGCCCCGGTGAAGCGGCTGAGGAGGAGGCGTCATGAAACCAGCGGAGCTCCGTGCGCTGACGGACGATCAACTTCGGCAGAAGCTGGAGGAGCTGCGCGACCAGGTGCGCGACCTCCGGTTTGCCGCGGCACTCGGCCAACTGAAGGATACCGCAGCGATCCGCAAGGCGCGCAAGGATATCGCGCGCATCTTGACGATTCTCAGTGAACGAGAGCGGGCTCGTTTGGCAGAACAGGGACTGCTTCCGCCACCGAAGTTGACCCGGCGCGAGCGGCGGAAGCGACGAGAACAGCTTGCGCAGCAGCAGCGAAAGGGGTGATGCCGAGTGGACGGCCACACGGGTGAGACTCGGGAACCGGGAGCGGCCCAACCGCAGCGGGAGAAGCGACGTTTGACCAAGGTAGGGCGTGTGGTCTCGGATAAAATGGATAAGACTGTCGTCGTGGCGGTCGATTACTGGCGGCGCCACCCACTCTACAAGAAAACGGTGCGCCGCACGAGCAAGTTCTACGCGCACGACGAATACAACTTGTGCCGGATCGGGGATCTCGTTCTGATCGAAGAGACGAGGCCGATCAGCAAGTTGAAGCGGTGGGTCGTTCGCCGGATTCTGGAGCGGGCGACACCGGAGGTTCAGGCGGAGCTGATCGAGGAACGCGAGCGAGAGGGTGAGGTGGAAGCATGATCCAACCTCTCTCGAAGCTGGTCGTCGCCGATAATACCGGCGCCAAGGAGATCATGTGCATTCGCGTTCTCGGAGGCTCCAAGCACCGCTACGGAACCGTGGGAGATCTGATCGTCGCATCGGTGAAGAAGGCCGAGCCGAATGCGGCCGTCAAGAAAGGCGACGTGGTGTACGCGGTCATCGTCCGGACGAAGAAGGAATACCGGCGTAAGGACGGATCCTATATCAAGTTCGACGACAACGCAGCGGTGCTGGTGACTCCGCAGGGGCAACCCCGGGGAACGCGAATCTTCGGACCGGTCGCGCGGGAACTGCGCGAGAAGCACTACATGCGCATCATCTCACTGGCGCCGGAAGTGTGGTGAGGGGTGCCAGGTATGGCAGAGAAGATCGTGACAGGCGATGAAGTGATCGTAATCCGCGGGAAAGATCGGGGGGCACGCGGTCGCGTGCGCCAGAATCTTCCGCGGGAAGATCGCGTCATCGTCGAGGGTGTCAACATCGTCAAAAAACACCAGCGGGCTATTCCGGGAGTGCGGCAGGCAGGCATCATCGAGATGGAAGCGCCGATCCATGTCTCGAAGGTCATGCTCATCTGCCCGCACTGTGGGAAGCCCACACGAGTAGGCTTCCGTTTTACGGAGACCGGCGAGAAAGTGCGTTATTGCAAGAAGTGCCAGCAGGTGATCGAAAAGCCTGCTCTGCATCGGCGAACGAAGTGAAGGCGAAAGAGCGATGACGGCTGAGGTGCATGAACGAGTCGAGCCGCGGCTGAAGCGGTTGTATCGGGAAGAGGTGGTACCGAAGCTGATGGAAGAGTTCGGCTACCCGCACCGCTTGGCCGTGCCGCGTCTGGAAAAGATCGTGCTCAATATCGGCTTGGGGGAGGCTGTCTCGAATCAGAAGGCGATCGATCATGCGATGAACGACCTGGCGGCGATCACTGGACAGCGTCCCGTCGTGACGCGAGCCCGAAAGTCGATCGCCGCCTTCCGCCTGCGGAAGGGTATGCCGATCGGCGTGATGGTCACCTTGCGCGGCAATCGGATGTGGGATTTTCTCGATCGGTTGATCGCCATCGCACTGCCGCGCATCCGCGATTTTCGCGGTGTCTCTCCCAAGTCGTTCGATGGCAGAGGGAACTACACCTTGGGACTCCGCGAGCAACTGGTCTTCCCCGAGGTCGACTACGACAAGATCGACAAGGTGCGCGGGCTCGAGGTCACGATCGTGACGACCGCGCGAACCGATCGGGAAGCCAGGCGCTTATTGGAGCTGTTAGGAATGCCGTTTCGTGACTGATCGAAGAGAGCGAGAAGACAATGGCACGCAAGGCGAAGATCGTTGCATCGCTCAAGACGCCGAAGTACGCGGTGCGCCACCGCAATCGTTGCAAGTTGTGTGGGCGTCCGAGGGCGTACATGCGGAAGTTCGGTTTGTGCCGCATCTGTTTCCGGCAACTCGCCTCGATGGGTAAGCTGCCCGGCGTAAAGAAGGCGAGTTGGTAGTGTGCGGCTGAGAGAAAGCGGGGCATGAGCGTCATGACCATCACAGATCCGATCGGAGACATGTTGACGCGCATCCGCAATGCTGGAATGGGCCGGAAGGCAGAGGCGACCATGCCGGCGTCGAAGATGCTGGTCGAGATCGCGCGTATCCTCAAAGAGGAAGGCTATATCGCCGACTATGCGGTCGAACCGGCTCACCCGCGGCCCATTCTGCGGATCCGCCTCAAGTTCACACCGGACAAGCGACCGGTCATTCGCGAAATCGAGCGGGTTTCCAAGCCCGGACTGCGGATCTACGTCGGCAAAGACGAGATCCCGCGCGTCAAGGGGGGGCTTGGGATCGCGATTCTGACGACGTCGCAAGGCGTGATGACCGATGCGGAGGCACGCCGCCGCGGCATCGGTGGCGAGATCATCTGTACGGTGTTCTGAGAGTAGGAGGCGACCGATGTCTCGCATCGGCAAGCGACCCATTGCGATACCAGCTGGAGTCCAAGTCGAGGTCACCCCGGACAATGTCGTCCGCGTGATCGGACCGAAGGGACAGCTGGAGCTGCGACTTCACCCCAAGATGATCGTTCAGCGGGAAAACGGGGTGGTGCAGGTTCAGCGCCCATCCGATGAACGTTTTTACAAGCAGCTCCACGGACTGTACCGTACCTTGATCGCCAATATGGTGCAGGGGGTAACTGAAGGATTCCGAAAAGATCTGGAGATTCATGGTGTCGGTTACCGTGCTGCCCTCGAGGGCAAGACTCTGGTGCTCAACGTCGGGTACTCCCACCCGGTACGGATCGACCCGCCGCCGGGTATCAGCTTTGTCGTGGAGTCGCCGACGCGGATCGGTGTCGTCGGTATCGACAAGCAGTTAGTCGGCGAGGTCGCAGCGCAGATCCGTCGGGTTCGTCCCCCAGAGCCCTATCAGGGTAAGGGCATCCGGTACGCGGGTGAGGTAATCCGACGCAAGGCAGGTAAGACGGGTAAGACGAAGGGTAAGAAGTAGCCTCGGGCATTCGGTGGGCTACTCGAAAGCGTCGCTGGACGGGGATCGAGTAGCGAGCATCAGGGTGGAGGAAAACGATGCGCTTTCAGTTCAAGCGACGGTTATCGCCGCGCAAGAGGCGGCATCTGCGGGTTCGTGCCAAGGTTTTCGGCACTCCCGAGCGGCCGCGTCTCAACGTCTTCCGGAGCAACAAACATATTTACGCACAGATCATCGACGATACGCGTGGGCACACGCTGGTCGCTGCTTCGACGCTCGAGAAAGAGGTGCGAGAGCGATTCCCTGATCCGCACCCCAAAATCGAGGAGGCGCGGATCGTCGGGCAAGTGGTGGGCGAGCGCGCACTGGCCAAAGGGATCACTCGGGTGGTCTTCGACCGTGGAGGCTACAAGTACCATGGGCGCGTGAAGGCGCTCGCTGACGGTGCCCGTGCTGCCGGATTGCAGTTCTGATCGAGGGGCGTGGGGAACGATGCCGGTCCTGAAAGAGATGCGACGAATCGACGCAAGTCGTCTCGGCGAGCTTCGCGAGCGTGTCATCCAGATCGCCCGCGTGGCGAAGGTGGTGCAGGGAGGACGGCGCTTCCACTTCCGAAGTGTGGTGGTGGTCGGAGACGGTCAAGGGCATGTCGGAGTCGGGATCGGAAAGGCGACGGAAGTTCCCGACTCGATCCGCAAGGCAGTCGAAAATGCCAAAAAGCATCTGATCGAGGTCCCACTGGATCGGACTACCATCCCGCACGAGGTGGAAGTCAAATTCAAGGCGACGCGGGTACTGATGAAGCCAGCCGCACCGGGCACTGGAGTGATCGCTGGTGCCGGGGTTCGCGCGGTCGCGGAGGCGGCTGGGATCAAGGATCTGATCGCCAAGACGCACGGGAGCAACAACCCCGTCAATGTGACGCAGGCTGCGCTCTTGGCGCTCAGCCAACTGGAATCGCCGGAAGAAGTTGCGGCGCGCCGAGGACTCCCGGTCGAACGAGTACTGCGTGGTCGACGGAAGCGGGTGGAGAGCGATGGCCAGTAAGCTATTGCGCATTACCTACGTCAAGAGCGCAATCGGCTATCGACGCGAGCAACGGGAAACAT
The DNA here is from genome assembly GCF_053493975.1 of Thermomicrobium sp. NCBI lineage: Bacteria > Pseudomonadati > Thermomicrobiota > Thermomicrobia > Thermomicrobiales > Thermomicrobiaceae > Thermomicrobium > Thermomicrobium sp. The sequence goes on along the minus strand of NZ_JBRBZA010000005.1, from coordinate 55,343 downwards.
TGCGCTCGCTCGGACTGCGCAAGCTGCATCAGAGTGTCGAGCACCCGGATACACCCACCATACGTGGGATGATCGCAAAAGTTCAGCACCTCGTGCGTGTAGAGGAACTCGAGGGAGCTTCCTCGGAATAAACGGAGGACCGCGATGAAGTTGCATGAGCTAAAACCAGCGCCAGGATCACGGCGACCGAAAACGCGTGTCGGACGCGGGATCGCGGCCGGGAAGGGAAAGACGGCAGGCCGAGGAACCAAGGGGCAAAAGGCGCGCAGCAAAGTACGTCCCGGTTTCGAAGGCGGCCAGAACCCGCTGTACCTGCGTCTCGGCCGCATGCGCGGTTTCAAGAATCCCTTCAAGATCGTTTACGAGGTGGTCAATGTCGGCCGCTTGAACGAACTGCCCTATGAAGGAGTGATCACGCCGGACGTCCTGCGCTCTTTTCGTCTCGTGCGCGAGAAAGGGGCGCCGGTCAAGATTCTCGGTGACGGTGACGTGACGCGTCCGCTTCACGTCCAAGCTCATGCTTTCTCGGAGAGCGCTCGGCAGAAAATTCTTGCTGCTGGTGGTACGGTGGAGGTCATCAGCTGATGCTCGAAGCACTGGTCAGCGCCTTCAAGCTCCCTGATCTCCGGCGCAAATTGCTCTTTACATTGGGAATTCTCATCATTTTTCGTTTTGTCGCGACCATCCCGGTTCCCGGTGTGGACCAGCAGGCTCTTCGACAATTGCTGGAGACGAACCAGTTTCTGGGCGTGCTCAATCTCTTTTCTGGTAGTACACTGACGAACTTTTCGATCGTTGCACTCGGAGTTTACCCGTACATCACGGCCTCGATCGTCATGCAGCTCCTCACGCCAGTGATCCCGCGTTTGACCGAACTCTCTAAGGAGGGGGCTCTCGGTCGCGCGAAGATCAACCAGTACACGCACTGGCTGACTGTGCCCTTGGCGCTGCTCCAGGCGTACGGGCATGCCGCGCTCATGAGTAGTGCGGGGGTGCTGCGAGATTTCGGGCTCTTCGACAGTGCGACCTGGCTGCGAAGTTTCGCGCTTCTTTTGACATTGACGGCCGGTACCGTGTTTCTCGTGTGGCTCGGTGAGCTGATCACCGAGAACGGTATCGGCAACGGCGTTTCGATCATCATCTTGGGCGGAATCGTGGCGCAACTACCTAGCTCCGTGGCTCGCCTCGTCACCGGCGGCACGTTGTCCGAAAACCTGATCGGCACGGTCGCCTTTTTGGCGATCGGTCTCCTGATCATCGTCGGGATCGTCCTGATCACGGAAGGGCAGCGGCGTATCCCAGTCCAGCATGCCCGCCGTGTCCGGCGGGGGCGCGTCTACGGTGGAGGGATGACCTACATTCCACTCAAGGTCAACTCCGCTGGCATGATTCCGCTCATTTTCGCTATCAGCATCTTGTTGTTACCGGGGATGATCGCGAATTTCTTAGCGACCTCCGAGATTACCTGGTTGCGTGATCTCGCTAACGGCATCGCACGCGTGTTCGATCCCAATAGCCTGCCTTATCAGATCGCTTACTTTGTCATGGTCGTCGCATTCACGTATTTCTACACGATGATCTTATTTCAGCAGCAAAACATAGCCGAAACGCTTCAGCGTCAAGGTGCTTTCATACCGGGAATTCGACCCGGACGCGCAACCGATGAGTACTTGACCAAGGTGCTCATGCGCATCACGTTGATCGGTGCACTGTTCCTGGGAGTTGTGGCGGTCCTTCCGTATATCGTCGCGAAGATCACCGGCGTGACGGTGCTTTTTCTCAGTTCTACCTCGCTCCTGATCGTCGTTGGTGTGGCGATCGATACGATGCGACAGTTGGAAGCGCAGCTCCTCATGCGCAATTACGAAGGATTCATCCGGTAGGGGGGACGGGTGGCTGGGCGCTGTCACGTGATTCTGATCGGTCCCCAGGGGTCAGGGAAGGGTACCCAGGCAGCGCGTCTCGCTCCGCTTTTGCGATTGGTGCATGTTGCGACTGGTGATCTCTTCCGGCAGTTGATGACGCGCGACGACGATCTGGCACGCGAGGTTCGTAGCTATTATGATCGTGGTGCGCTGGTTCCGGATGAATTGACGTTGCGCGTCTTGTTGGCTCGGCTCGATGAACTCGAGCGGGAGCAGGGGGATCAGGTTCGCGGTGCACTCCTCGATGGCTATCCACGGAATCTCGCACAAGCGGAAGCGCTCGATCGGGTTCTGACGGAGCGAGGAGACCTCATCGCTGCGGTCGTGCACTTGGCGGTACCGCGTGAGGTGCTCATCGAGCGGTTGAGTGGTCGCCTGATCTGTCGAACGTGTGGCGCAACCTATCACGTGCGCTTCTCGCCACCGCGCGTCGCCGGGGTCTGTGATCGCTGCGGCGGAGCGCTCATGCAGCGCAGCGACGATACGCCGGAAGCCATCACGCGACGCCTCGACACGTACGAGCAACAGACGGCTCCCCTGCTGGACTATTACCGTCGTCGGGATTTGGTCATCGACATCGACGGGAATCGGTCTATCGATGCGGTGACGCACGATCTCCTCGTCGCGTTGGAGTCGCGACTCGCACAGAGCCCATGCCGATCGTCCTGAAGTCGCTGCGCGAAATCGACGCTATGCGACGTGCTGGGCAGATCGTCGCCCTCGTTCTCGAGGAACTGCGAGAGCACGTACGACCGGGAGTGACGACGAATGACCTCGATCGCCTGGCGGCGGCAGTGATGGCTCGGGAGGGTGGACGATCCGCGTTTCTCGGTTACCGCGGTTTTCCAGCGCATATCTGCACATCAGTCAACGAGCAGGTTTTACATGGAATCCCGGGGCGACGAGTCCTGCGCGACGGGGATCTTCTGAAGCTCGATGTGGGCGTCGAGTGGCAGGGGTTGTGCGCGGACGCAGCGATCAGCGTGGTCGTGGGGCGAGGAAGTCGGGTAACCGAGCGACTCGTTGCTGTTGCCGAAGAAGCTTTCTGGGCCGGATTCGCTCGAGCATGGCCGGGTAAGCATGTCGGGGACATCGGTGCAGCGATTGCCGGGGTGATCCGACGCGCAGGATTCGCTGTGATCGAAGGCTATGCTGGGCACGGAGTTGGGCGTGCGCTCCATGAAGAGCCGTCGGTACCGAACGACGGACAGCCGGGCGAGGGCGCGCTCCTCCGGTCCGGCATGACGCTCGCGATCGAGCCGATGATTGCTGCCGGGAGCGGCAAGACGCGGATCCTACGGGACGGGTGGACGGTCGTGACGTTGGATGGTTCTCTGGCAGCGCATTTCGAGCATACAGTCTGGGTTCGTGACAATGGACCGATGGTTCTCACGCAGCCGTAATTGGCTGTGGTATAGTTCGTGTTTGTGATGCGTGCGAGCGATCGCGCGTGAGTGGGGTGTCTTGTGCCGAAGAAGGATGTCATCGAAGTCGAAGGGACGGTCACCGAAGCGTTGCCGAACGCGATGTTTCGCGTGCAACTGGACAATGGCTACGAGGTGCTGGCGCACGTTTCCGGGCGGTTGCGGATGCATTTCATCCGTATTCTGCCCGGTGACCGCGTCCGTGTCGAGCTCTCGCCGTACGACTTGACGCGGGGGCGAATCACCTATCGACTTCGGGGACCGACTCGCGAAGAAGAACGCTTGTGAGAAGGGAGATGGTGACAGCATGAAGGTCTCGGCATCGGTCAAGCGGCGCTGTGCGAAGTGCCGGATCATCCGGCGGCATGGCATCGTGCGAGTAATCTGCGAGAACCCCAAGCACAAGCAACGACAGGGATAAGGGGGAACGCGATGGCGCGCATCGCTGGTGTCGATCTTCCGCGTGACAAGCGAATCGAGTACGCCTTGACTCTCATTTATGGCATCGGTTGGACGACCGCGCGGAAAATTTTGGAGCGCACGGGCATCGATCCCTGGACCAAAGTGCGTGATCTCACGGATGACGAAGTCCAGCGCCTCCGCGACATCATCGAGAAGGAAATGGTCGTGGAGGGAGACCTCCGGCGTCAGGTGGCGATGAACATCAAGCGGTTGATCGATATCGGTTGTTATCGTGGGCTTCGCCATCGCATGGGACTTCCGGTACGTGGCCAGCGCACGCGCACGAACGCGCGAACGCGGAAGGGGCCACGGCCGCGGATCGGTGTGAAGAAGAAGGGTAAGCAGGCTTGATCGTGAGCGGCAGGTTCGGAAAGGGGCCAGCGAGCGATGGCTGATCGGCGACGAGGCGCAGCGCGCGGTGGTGCGGCTCGACCGCGGCGACGCGAACGCAAGAACATACCGCGCGGTCGTGCCTATATTCATGCCACCTTCAATAACACGATCGTCACTCTGACCGATCCCAATGGGAACGTCATCGCGTGGTCGAGCGCAGGCTCGAGTGGCTTCAAGGGGACGCGCAAGAGCACGCCCTATGCCGCCCAAGTGGCTGCTGAGAATGCAGCGCGCAAAGCGATGGAGCACGGCATGCGGCAAGTCGATGTCTACGTGAAGGGCGCCGGTGCGGGGCGAGAAATGGCCATCCGGGCGTTGGCGGCCGCCGGCCTGCAAGTGATGTCCATTACCGACATCACGCCGGTTCCCCATAACGGGTGCCGGCCACCCAAGCGACGACGCACATAGTGCCATGATCATGCAATGAAGGAGGATCGATGGGGCGATACATCGGACCAGTTTGTCGTCTGTGCCGACGGGAAGGGGTCAAACTCTATTTGAAGGGTGAGCGTTGTTTCGGGCCCAAGTGCCCGATCGTCAAACGCCACCCCAACAAAAACTATCCACCGGGGCAGCATGGACCGGTGCAGCGAGCAGCGCGCCGACCATCGGAGTTCGCGCTACAGCTGCGCGAGAAACAGAAACTGAAGAGAATCTACGGGATTTTGGAGCGGCAATTCCGGCGGCACTTCGACGAAGCGGAGCGTCGCCCGGGTTTGACGGGTGACAACCTTCTGCAAATCCTCGAGTCGCGGCTCGACAATGTTGTGTACCGGCTGGGATTTGCCGACTCGCGCCGCCAAGCCCGCCAGCTGGTTCGCCACGGGCATTTTCTCGTCAATGGCCGGAAGACGGACATTCCCTCCTACCAGGTGCGACCTGGCGATATCATCGCGGTACGCCCGGAGAGTCGGCGCCGCGAGTATTTCAAGGTACTGGAGGAAACGGCCAAGAACAAGGCAGTACCGGCTTGGCTGAGCCGTGACTTGGAGACGATGAGTGGCCGCGTGCTTCGTCTCCCGACGCGGGACGAGATCGATATCCCGCCGGTGAACACGCAGCTCGTCGTCGAATACTACAGCCGGCGCTGAACGTCAGAGGGAACAGACGCTCGGGGAGGCGAGATTCGTGCTCGACTTTGCGCGACCGCGAGTCATTCAAACCCATGCTGGACCGACCTATGGGCGGTTCGTCGTCGAGCCGTTGGAACCCGGTTATGGGACGACGCTCGGCAATGCGCTCCGGCGCATTCTGCTGCGCTCCTTGCCGGGGGCGGCGATTACACGGATCCGGATCGCAGGCGTGTGGCATGAATTTTCGACGATCGAAGGGGTCCGGGAGGACGTCACGGAGATCGTGCTCAATCTCAAGGGTGTGCGCCTGCGTGCGGTCACTGAGTTCCGCGAGACGCGCGCGACCCTCTTCGCCCAGGGTGAGGGCGTCGTGCGAGCAGGTGATGTGGACTGGCCGGCCGAGGTCGAGGTGGTGAATCCTGATCATGTCATCGCCACGCTCGACAATGATCAGGCGCGCCTCGAGATGGATCTCTGGATCGGGCGCGGCCGAGGTTACCTGCCGGCAGAGGCGCAAGAGATTCGCTCGATCGGTGAAATACCGATCGATGCCATCTTCACGCCTATCCTCAAGGTGAACTATGTCGTGGAGCACACGCGGGTCGGAGGCGCGACGGATTACGACCGGTTGATCCTGGAGATCGTCACCGACGGAACAGTCGAGCCGGCGAAAGCGCTGGTGGAGGCTGCCCGCATTCTCGTCCAGCATGCACGATGGATCGCTGAGTTCGAAAGCGAGGGTGCTGAGGAACCTGCGGAGGAGTGGAGCGTCGCGCACGTCGACGATACGCGGCTTCTCTCGGAGATCGGGCTATCCCAACGCGTACTCAATGCTCTTCGTGCGCGAGGCATCGAGCGTGTCGGACAAGTCCTGGCGATGCGACCCGACCAGCTTCTCGGAATCAGGAACTTCGGTCCGCGTGCGCTTCAGGAACTCCGGGAACGCTTGCAGGAGAACGGCTACACCGAGGGGCCGCTTTTCTCCGGTGCGGTCCCCGAGGTCGGGGTCGGTGCTGGAGAAGGTGAGGAGGACTGAGCGTGCGTCATCGGAAAGCAGGACGGAAGTTCGGACGCCGAACCAATCCGCGGAAAAACCTCTTCCGGAATCTGGCGGTGTCCTTGATCCTTCATGAACGCATGACGACGACGCTGGCCAAGGCCAAGACGATCCAACCGATCGTCGAGCGACTCGTAACGCTGGCTCGTGAGGATACCGATCATCATCGCCGGCTCGCGTGGGCGCAGCTGGGTGACCAGCGTGCCGTGGCGAAACTTTTCGACGTCATCGCGCCACGGTTTGTCGGACAACCGGGTGGATACACCCGCATCTACCGGATCGGTCAACGACGCGGTGATGGCGCCCCGTTGGCGCTGATCGAGTTCGTCGCCTGATGGACGCGATGACCGCTGTATGGTGCTGCAACGCTATCGGCTCGATTTCGGGTACGAGGGCACTGCGTTCAGTGGGTCCCAGCGACAGCCGGGGCTGCGCACCGTACAGGGGGTCTTGGAGGACGCCTTGGCGCGGCTGGCTGGTGAGCCGGTCCGCGTCGCTTTGGCGGGTCGCACGGATGCGGGAGTGCATGCGGTTGGCCAAGTGGCGAGCTTCGACCTGTGCTGGCGCCATGACGAGGCGACACTGGCGCGAGCGCTCCAAGCATGGTTGCCGGAGGATGTGGTGGTCTACCGGGTGGCTCGCATGCCGGCCGGTTTCCACGCGCGACGCTGGGCTGTGGACCGCGAGTATCGTTATCGTATCTGGCAGGGAGACCAACCGCCGCTTTTCCTGCGGCGTTTCGTCTGGCGATTTGCTGGACTCCTCGACCTTCGTGCAATGCAGGAAGCGGCTCGGCTTTTTCTGGGAAGCCATGACTTTCGCTCCTTTGCCGGGCACGGCCTCGGAGGACCCAAAGCGACGACCCCCCGCGTCCGGACAATTACCATGGCAGAATGGCATCTACTCAGTCCGGTGGTGGAGCCAGTTGGTTCGAGCGCGCGGCTCATCGAATTTCGAGTCCGTGCCAACGGTTTCTTGCCCCAAATGGTGCGTACGATGGTCTCTGCATTGGTGCGGGTGGGGATGGGAGCGGCGGAACCGAGCTGGATCGCCGAGCTGCTCGAGCGCTGCGATCGGCGCGCAGCACCACCGCCCGCCCCGCCGAGTGGCCTGGTCCTGTGGAGAGTTCGCTATCCTGAAGACGTTGTATTGGCTACGCCCGCTTCGCGGGCAGACGAAGAGATTCGTGGGTAATGCCTCCGAGAGCGAGGGATGAACGATGGCGGTGAAAGCGAAGAAGCGACGGTACCTGCAGCGAACCTATATGGCCAAACCGGGAGAAGTCGAGCGGAAGTGGTGGGTTGTCGACGCGGAAGGGAAGCGACTCGGTCGCCTTGCGAGCCAAATCGCGGCGATTCTCCGCGGCAAGCACAAGCCACAGTACACACCGCACGCCGACGTGGGCGACTTTGTGATCGTCATCAATGCGGAAAAGGTGCGTCTCGCGGGAACGAAGGAGCGCGACAAAGTCTACTGGCGTCATTCGCAGTACCCTGGTGGGCTCAAGTTGATCAGCTTCCGAGACATGATCGCGAAGCATCCGACACGGCCGATCGAGCTCGCCGTGCGGCGCATGTTGCCGAAGGGGCCGATGGGCCGCCAGCTGTTCCGTAAACTCAAGGTGTACGCGGGGCCCAATCATCCGCACGAGGCACAAAAGCCGGAAGTCCTCCATTTGGAGGGTTGATGCGACGAGAGGAGCGTGAGACTCGTGGTCGAAACGGCGCGTGCATCGCAGCCGACTAGTACCAAACCGCAATATTACTACGGGCTCGGTCGACGAAAGACTGCTGTGGCGCGGGTTCGTCTTTATCCTGGCAGTGGACAAATTCTCATCAACGGGCGGCCGGCTTCCCAGTACTTCGGCAACCGCCTACTTTATCGCGTGATGATCACCGAGCCTCTGCGACTGACAGGATTGCAGGACCACTTCGACATTCGTGCACGGGTTGTCGGGGGTGGGATCTCTGGGCAGGCCGGTGCCGTGCGTCACGGCGTTGCACGAGCGCTTCTCCGCTTCAATCCCGAATTGCGACCTGTCCTGAAGCGTGCTGGGTTGCTCACGCGCGATCCGCGTGTCAAGGAGCGGATGAAGCCAGGACTCAAGCGGGCGCGCAAGGCACCGCAGTACACCAAGCGATAGTCGACTGGTGAGCGCCTCATGGACGTCGGGGAAGGGAAGCGCTGGGGTGAGTGACCTCAGCGTCTTCTCGTCGGTGGTTCGCTTCCAGAAGATGATCGGCCAGATGCCGGCTCTCCGATGGCCTCGCAGACGAAGGCGATCGCTTTCTGGAGCACACGGACGATCGAGCCGCGACGAAGCGAGAAAAGCGCGAGCGGACTCAGCTCCAGCGTGACGAAACCACGGTAGTTCTGGTCGCGGAGAAATTGGAGAAGCTGACGCAGGGGCAGGGTCCCGTCTCCCGGACAGCGATGGTCGCGGACGATCGAGTTGAGGAAACCAATCCGCCAGTCGCGGTCACTGGCATCGCTCAGGTGGACGTTCACGAGTCGAGGCAAGCAAAGTGCGAGGGCTGCTTGCAAATCCCATCCGAGACTCGCCGCGTGTGCAGTATCGAACACAATGCCGAGATCCCATTCCTCGGCGTAACGCACGAGAAATTCAACATTGTCGAATGGAACAGGTCTTTGGCTTCGTCGAAGCTGTCCTGGAGTTTCCAGACCGATTCGAAGATGCTCTGGGGATGAACGCTCGATTCTCCTCATGACTGTCGTCCAGAGTTCGCGTTCTGCGCCGATCGGCGGATGAACGACGAGGATCGCGCATCGAGGGAGTTCGGCAGCCAGCCGGGCTGAACTCTCCAGATCCGCTGCGTGGATAGTGGGTGGCACAGAGCGCAAGCGAAGCAACGAGTGGAGCGAACGAACCGGCAGCCTGCTCTCTCGGCTGATTTCCCGAATCGTCTCAGCCTCCCGTTCGCGAGGACGGCGTCGGAGAAGCAGTTCGGCACCGTCGGCACCGGCTTCGCGAATGAGTTGCAATCGAGCAGGCAGGGGAAGCCACGGCAGTGAACCTGTCGAAATGAGAATCTCCATAGGAAGGCTGCTCCGGTTCACTTTTTTACCTCTGCTAGTCTAGCACCCGGTGACCGCAAGGAGACTGCTCACTCGCTCATTCTCTCATTTCGGGATACTCGCGAGAATTGCCTGTTCGACAACAATTTCGGTCGCCGTGCAAATGCGGAGGACTTCAGCTGGATCGACTGCGTTCGTCTCCGCACTCGCGAGTGCGAAAACCGTATCACCATCGAAGATCGTATGTGCCGGTCGAATGGTGCGAGCGATCGCATCATGTGCGGCAACAGTCATACGGTAGAGAGTGTCATGATCGACCGGGTGGTTCGTGGCAACGACGACGAGTGTCGTGTTCGTTCCGAGTCCCGGGGCCGGTGGATGGCCAGCCAGGAGCACCGTGCGACTCTCGAGCCAGGTACCGTCTCGACTGCGGATACCCGCACGGATTATCCCAGTCGCCGGATCGACGATCTCACCGATCGCGTTGACTGCGGCCAAGGCACCGATGACGTGTCCTCCCACTCGGAGGAGTGCACTCCCGATCCCGGTCGGGCTGGCATGGGCGCGGCCGAGCAATTTCCCCACGGTCGCTCCGGCACCTGCTCCCAAGCGTCCCGAGTACCAGGCCTCCGGAATCGCGGCAGCACACGCTGCGTAACCCGCGCTCGCATCGGGAAAGAGTACCTCTGGACCAGTCAGGTCGTAGAGGACGGCAGCGGCGACGATCGGCACGGGTGCGACGTCGGTCGGAAAGCCGCGACCATGCTCGTGTAGCCACCGCACGACGCCCTCAGCGGCTGCCAGTCCAAATGCGCTTCCACCTGTCAGCAAGACCGCATCGACATGGCGGACGAGGCTGCCGGGTCTCATGAGTTCGGTTTCGCGTGTTCCCGGAGCACCACCCCGGACATCAGAAGCAGCGAGCGCTGGACGTTCGGCGAGGATCACCGTACAACCGGTCTGTCCTGAGGGATGCGTCCAGTGACCGAGCGAGAAACCGGGTACGGAGCGTGGTGCCGTCACCCTATCTCTCCTTTCGGCCCGAGATCGACGATCAAACCGGTTCGAGCGATCAGCACTGAACCAGAGAACGATCGCTGTACGAGCGACCGAATGGTTCCCTCATCGAACGGTTCCCAGTAGTGTGTCAAGAGGAGCGTGGGCACATGGGCGAGCGTTGCGAGCATTGCTGCATCTGACGCGGTCAGATGACCGCTTCGTGCGTTGGGATCGTTCTCGACTGCCAAGGTCGCCTCTGCGATGAGTAAGTCAGCTCCATAGGCAAACGATGGGAGCGTGTCGTCCCAGCCAGTATCAGCTGTATAGACGACCGTTGCGTGAGGGCAGGTGAGGCGAAAAGCCCAACACGGGATCCAGTGCCGGGTCGGATGAAAACGAATTTGCCAGCCGAGGATTTCGAGCCCGGCGTGCGGATCGAATTCTGCGATCTCGAACGTTTCGGCGAAGAAGGAATCAGCAGCTTCGCTCCCGACCGCCAGAACCTGGGCCAGGCGTTCGAGAAAGAGCGACCCTCCCGGCGGTACCCAGAGTGGGATGCGGCGTCGGTGCAGTGCGGGGGCGTACTTCAACGCGTACCGCATCGGAACGATGTCCAACACGTGATCCTGATGGAGGTGTGAGAGCACGATCGCATCGAGATTGTCCACGCGTCGGTATCGGAGCAAGGACGGCAAGATCCCGGGACCGCAATCGACGAGCAGGCTCGTTCTTTCGCATTCGAGAAGATAGCCGCTGCAACCTTGTCCCGGATTGGGGGCAGCGGCACTGCCGCCTAGGACGGTTACCTTCACAGGATCTCCTTTCCTTCGGGTCGCCTCGATCCTGGTCACTTTGTCACGACGAGCTGCCGAGCAGTATGACAGCCTGTCCTGGCAGACAGCGCGGAACACAGGGCCACGCGCAAGGTCCTTGGGAGCAATGAACCCCTAGTGGCATGATACGAGCGATATGCAGTAGGGAGGTGAGCCGATGTCGCTGGAGTTGAGCGATTCTGCTCGATCGTTGCTCCGCCTCCGCTATCTCCGTCGGGACGAAGAGGGCCGAATCGTCGAGACCGAGGAAGAGCTCTTTTGGCGCGTCGCTCGAGCGGTTGCCGCGGCGGAGGATGCTTTCCCGCGAGGCCCACGCAGCGCAGAAATTGCCGAAAAGTTCTATGAACTTATGACTACGCTGCGCTTTCTTCCTAATACTCCAGCATTGATCAACGCGGGAACGGAGCTCGGGCAGCTTTTCGCCTGTTTCGTCATACCAGTTCCTGACTCCTTGGATGGAATCTTCGGTGCGGTGCGGGACGCTGCGAAGATTCAGCAGACCGGTGGTGGGACAGGATTTTCCTTTTCTCATCTCCGACCGCGCGGAGACCTTGTCCGTTCGACCCGTCGCCCGTCGTCGGGGGCGGTTTCCTTCATTCGCATTTTCGATGTCGCGAGCGACGTGATCGCGACCGAAAGTGTTCGTGGCGGCGCGAACATGGCCGTCTTGCGTTGTGACCACCCTGACGTGCGCGAGTTCATCGATGCCAAGCGGAATCCCGCTCTCTTCTCTCGCTTCAATTTTTCCGTTCTCGTAACCGATGCTTTTCTGCGGGCAGCTGTGGAGCGACGCGAGATCGCTTTGATCAATCCCCGAACGGGACGTCCCTTCGCGCAAGCGAACGCTGGTGAGTTGTTCGATGCCATGGTCGACGCGGCATGGGAAGTCGGTGATCCTGGGCTGCTCTTTTACGACCGAATCCAGCACGATAACGCGCTGCCGGCGCTCGGACCGCTCGAGGCGACCAACCCGTGCGGAGAAGTACCCCTGCATCCATGGGAAGCGTGCGTTCTCGGGTCTTTGAATCTGCGTGCGTTCATTGTCGAACGCGGCGATCGAGCTTTTCTCGACGAAGCAGGTCTGCAGGAGGCAGCTCGCCTGGCTCTTCGCTTCCTGGACAATATGGTGGAGGTATCCCGTTACCCGAAGGTGGAAATCGAGACGATCTGTCGGGCGAATCGAAAAGTGGGACTCGGCATCATGGGGTTCGCTGACCTTCTGTTGGCACTCCGAATTCCGTATGGGTCGGACGAATCCGTTGCGGTGGCTGATCGAGTAATGGGTTTGGTGCAGGCTGCCGCGGTCGAAGCGAGCCGTCAATTGGCTGAGGAGCGGGGACCGTTTCCGAATTTTCCGATCAGTCGCTATGCTGCTCGGGGGGAACCACCACGGCGCAACGCGACCGTTACGACTGTCGCGCCGACGGGAAGCATCAGCATCATCGCTGGATGCAGCAGCGGGATCGAGCCACTTTATGCGCTGGCGTACCGTCATGTCGGCGAGTTCGTGGGCATAGTCGAGCCGCATCCGCTCTTCCTGCGCGAGCTGAGTCGGATCGGGAAGCACGATCCAGCACTGATCCGCGAGATCGAAGTCACTGGAAGGATCGGTCATCGGACCGATTTGCCGGAGGAACTCCGGCGACTCTTCCGTGTTGCGACCGAAATCAGTCCGGAAGAGCATATCAGGGTGCAAGCCGCGGTGCAGCGCCACGTCGAGAACGCAGTCAGCAAGACGATCAACCTCCCGTACGAGGCAACACGCGATGATGTCCGCCGAGCATTTCTGCTCGCGCATGAGTTGGGTTGCAAGGGCGTGACGGTCTATCGCGAAGGTGCACCGCGGGGTCAGGTTCTCCAGGTGCTCGGGCACTGTTTGAGCTGTGTCGGTGAAGATTTGATTCCAGAAGACCGAACGCGCTATTGAACCGAACGGAAAGGTGACCCCGCGTGGATCGCAAGAGCGGGGTCACCGTAGTAAGGAAGCGCTTGGAGGCTTCAGGAACGAACCTGTACAGGAATACGACGGCGCTCCGCTGCTTCTGCCTTCGGCATCCGAATTTCGAGTACGCCATGCTGATACGTAGCCTGTGCTTCGTCTTCACGAACCGGAACCGGAAGCGTGATTGCCCGATAGACACTACCGACGCGTCGTTCGCGGATGTGCCAGGTTCCCTTTGTCTCTTCCCGCTCTTCCTTCGTTTCCGCTCGAATAGTCAGGACGCCTTGTCGGATTTCTACTGAAACATCTTCCGGGCGAAAACCGGGGAGCGAAGCCCGCAAGATGAGTGCGTCGTCAGTCTCCTGTAAATCGATGGGAATACCGAGTTCTTCGCCCCCTCGCCAACGAGCGAGTTCGCTGAACAGGCGGTCGACCCGTTCGCGCATCGTTTCGAGTTCGCGCCAGGGATTCCATGCAGTGATGCTCATGGCACCTTCCCTCCCTCTGTACTGGCCGCCAACCAGCTGATACCGTTCAAAGGATACCGCACAGCGGATGACACGTGAAGATGGGCAAGTCGACACGGCGATCAGGTATGCTGTGTGGCACGATGTATGCCCCGTTCCTGGTGGGGAGTGACACGGGAGGGACAGACGATGCGCATCCGTTATCACGATCTCGGGGTGAGTCAGGACAAGGTGAATCACATCGTCGAGCGGGAAATACGGGTCTTGGAGAAGAAGCTCGCCGACTTGGATGACGACCTCAAGTTGCTCGATATCACGGTCGAGCACTTGCAACGGAGCGATACCTATGTTGCCAAGCTGCATCTTCGGATTCCTGGTCCAGACATCGTGGCGAAGGGTGAGGGGCAAAACCCGGCACAGGCCCTGCGGGATGCTTTTGATGACCTGTACGATGAGCTGGATCGACAACTGGCAAAGTGGCGGAATGAACCCTTCATCCGCCGAGCGCGTATTCACCCAGGCTTGGCACGGCCGCCGGTCGCACCGGTCGAAGAGGAAAGTGCCGGTGAAGGGGAAGAATCGAGGCCGGAGCGTGAGCGATGAGCACGACAGGATCGATGGATACGGAACGGCATCGATTGCTCGCTCGGCTGCGCGAGCATGTCGAGTCTATCGCTCAGCAGGATCGTGATCTGGAGAGTGTGTCGCGACGCGAATGGCTGGCTCACCAACTCGCCGAACAGTACCGGCCATTGCGGCGTTTCGTACGGCGAGAAATCGGCCGCTTCGTCGCTTTCGGGGTCATTCCGTCGGGTGTCCTCGATGAACAGGACGTGACCGATGCAGTGCTTCTGCGAGCGATCCAGCATTGGCGTGAGGCGCCTGAGCGCGGACTCTACCGATGGCTTCGACGGACGGCTCGCCGGGTGGTGCGCCAACTCGTCGAGCAGGAGCGACGTCGGCTCGAGCATGAGCGATCGCTCGAAGAGCCGATCGGGTATCAGGGGGATGAATGGCCCGACCAAGTTGTCCGCCTCATCGATGTTTTAGCTGATCCGACTGCTGATATTCCCGAAGAGGTCGTACTGGCGGAGGAAACGCAGCGGATTCTCGACGAGGCACTAGAGCGCCTGCCGGAAAGCTGGCGCGAGATTTTCCTCTTGAAGGTAGATGGCTGGTCGGACGAGCAAATCGCTCTCGCCGAAGGGGTACCAGTCGAGCGGGTACCGCGGATCATCGAGGCCAGTCGCCAGTTCCTGGCCGATCTTCTCCGCGAGCGCCGGCAAGATCTGGAAGCGTAGACTCGTTGTGCGATCGGGGGCAAGATGAGTCCGACGCGCCTCGAAGTCGCACTTTCGACCGATCTCTATGAATTGACCATGGCGTCGAGCTATCACGTACTCGGTCATGCTGGCCGGGCCGTTTTCAGCCTCTTCGTGCGCAAGTTCCCCGAGAACCGTCACTTCTTCGTGGTTGCCGGAATCACCGAATTATTGGAGCGTCTCGTCGAGCTTCGTTTCGAGGAGGAGGCGATCCGTTTCTTGACGACGCTTCCGGTTTTGCGGCGCAGCTTTGTGGACTCGCTCGTGCACTTTCGTTTTCGGGGCGATATCTGGGCAGTGCAGGAGGGGACAGTCGTCTTCCCAGACGAGCCGATCCTGGAGGTGGAGGCACCGATCGATCAAGCGCAGATCATCGAGACGCTCGTGTTGAATTCTGTTCACTATGCGACGCTCGTCGCAACAAAAGCTGCTCGCTGTGTTCTCGTCGCTCCTGGTAAGACGTTGGTCGATTTCGGCTTGCGACGAACGCCGAGTCTGGATGCTGGGTTGACAGCCGCGCGAGCAGCCTATCTCGCTGGGTTTGCTGCAACGAGTAATGTCTTAGCCGGTGAACGGTATGGCATCCCAGTCAGCGGCACGGTCGCACACTCGTACATCGAGTCGTTCCCATCCGAGCTAGAAGCGTTCCGGGCTTTCGCGCGCACGTATCCTGGTGATCCAATACTTCTCATCGATACATACGACACATTACGCGGAGCCGAACACGCCATCATCGTCGCACGTGAACTCGCTCAGGAGGGACGTCGTGTCCGAGCGGTCCGTTTGGACAGTGGGGATCTGGCTGAACTGAGTCGCTCGGTTCGCGAGATTCTCGATCGTGCGGGATTCCGGGATATTGAGATCTTCGCTAGTGGGGGACTCGACGAGTACGAGATCGCTGAACTGGAAGCGAAGAAGGCTCCGATCGATGGCTATGGGGTAGGCTCCCGGTTGGGAACGTCCGCCGATGCTCCTCTCGCTGACATGGCCTACAAACTAGTCGAGTATGAAGGGCAGCCGGTGCTCAAATTGAGTACGGGTAAGCGAACACTGGTGGGCGCGAAGCAGGTCTGGCGCCGAGTGGGTGTGGATGGTCGTTATGTCGAAGACTTGATCGCGCTGCGTGACGAACCAGCTCCAGGGCCGGACTGGATACCGTTGTTGCGTCCAGTGATGCGAAATGGTGAAGTCGTCGAGACGTCGACGCTCGAGCAGGCGCGGGCTCACCATCGGGAGGAGATGCAGCGGCTCCCGGAATGGATGCGCTCGCTGCGGCCAGTGGAACGGTATCCGGTACGGCTGAGTGAGCGACTGGCCCAGTTGCAGAGCGAGGCAGAGCGACGAGTTCGTTCGCGTGAAGGACTCTGAGCGATGCTGCACCGTGTGCGGCTCGCTCCGGTCACGATCGAGTCGTATCGGGAGGTAGCGCCGACCGAGCAGCTCGATGAACTGGTGCGCCTCGGCAATCGATTGCGTGGCCTTCGGGTGGCGCACATCAATGCGACACCGTATGGCGGTGGAGTCTCGGAATTGTTGCGCTCGAGTGTCGCGTTGGAAATCGCCCTCGGACTGTCGGTCGATTGGCTCGTCATCGCGGGTGACAGTCGGTTTTTCGAGGTTACGAAAGCGCTCCATAACGGCCTGCAAGGAGCCCCGTTCGTGGCTTCTGCCGATGCAGAAGAGGTGTATCTCGTCAACAACCGGGCGAATGCGGCGGGGCTTTCCGTTGACTACGATGTCATCGTCGTCCATGATCCACAGCCAGCAGCGCTGCGAGCATTCGCTCCCCAAGCGGCAACGCGATGGATTTGGCGATGTCATATCGACACATCACAGCCGTATCCGGCCGCCGAGACGTTTCTGCTGCCGTGGCTGGAGGGCTACGACGGGTACGTCTTTACCATGCGCGAGTTCGTCTTGCCGGCCCTTCGGGACCGTACGGTCGACATTTTCCCGCCTGGAATCGATCCGTTGAGTCCGAAGAACCTACCACTGCCAGCCACACTGCGACGGCGCATCCTGGATTGGTACGGCGTCGTGACATCTCGACCGCTGGTCGTCCAGGTTTCCCGTTTCGATCCTTGGAAGGATCCATTCGGAGTGATCCGGGTGTTCCGGCGTGTGCGCGAGGAGATACCGGGTGTCCAACTGACACTCCTCGGGTCCATGGCGCTCGACGATCCCGAAGGTTGGCGCCTGTACGATCGAATCCGCGAGGAAGCGGAGAAGGACCCGGACATTCTGGTCGGAACGAATGTGACCGGCATCAGTTATGTCGAAGTCAATGCTTTTCAGCACTCGGCATGGGTCGTGGTACAAAAATCGATTCGTGAGGGATTTGGATTGGTCGTCAGCGAAGCGATGTGGAAAGAAACTCCAGTGGTCGCTGGCCGTAGCGGCGGGATCGCGCTGCAAATGGCAGACGGAGAAGGAGGCTTCCTCGTCGATCCGCTCGACGAGGATGCTTTCGTCGAACGCGTGTGCGAGCTTCTCCGTAATCGCGAATTGGCACGAGTCGTTGGCCAGCGAGGCCGGGCGCGCGTCCGAGAGAACTTTCTGGTGACCCGATACGTCCGCGATGAGCTCCGGCTCTTCGAGCGACTCGTCGAGCGTCATATCGTTCATACCGAGAGGGGATGACGGGAACATGACGGGATCGAGCGATCGCGACTGGATCGAATCGATGCGTCACAGACTCGAGCAGCGACGCGAGGAATTGGCGAGCCAGCGCCACCAACTCCTGCGCATGCTGGCTGATGAGGGACAGAGCCAAGCGGAAGAGGGGACAGTTGCCACCCACTTGGCCGACGCGGCGAGTGATCTGGTGATGGCCGAATACGATCAGACGATGCTCCGGACCCTGGAAGAGGAGTTGCACGAGGTGCTCGCCGCTCTCGAGCGCATCGAACAAGGGACATACGGCATTTGTATCGATTGCAAACGGCCCATCGAGCGCGAGCGATTGGAAGCCGTGCCGTGGGCTGTTCGCTGCGTGGCTGATCAAGAGCGTTTCGAGCGTGAATTGGAGCGGGCCCGCAGACTACCGTGATTTACTGCAAAAACGCGGTGCGATCGGGAAGATAAGGCGACGACGAACGACGACGGAGTGGGCAGGACAAAACCAGACCGACCCCCAACCCGCCTGCGGTGCCGAGGGCGAAGCCGACGAGAGCGAACATCCAGGTGCGACCGGAGCGCCGAGCCTTCATGCCTCTTCGTTTCCTCTCGCTCACTGGATCACCAAAACTCGCGGTGCACTCGCCCAGTGCTCCTCGAGCCGATAATACGAGCGCTGGTCTGGCGTGAACAGGTGAATGACGACACTTCCATAGTCGAGGATGACCCAGCCGGTCTCGGGCTCGCCTTCTACGCGCAATTGCGTTGCACCTGCCTCCTCGAGTGCCTCGCAGAGATGCGTCACGAGGGCACGCAGCTGGCGCGTGTTGTCGGCAGTGCACACGACGAAGAGGTCGAAGAAGGGGGTGAAGCGCGTGAGGTCAAGTACCTGAATATCCGTTGCCATCGCGTCGGCCGCTGTCTCGGCCGCCAAACGGGCGAGTTCCTGAGGGTTCAATCGAACGGGATCGTGGATCTGCGTCATTCTCACCTCGCTACCTCGAGCAGTCGAAAGCAATCGGTGGGCCTGGTAGGATTCGAACCTACGACCCTGAGGTTATGAGCCTCGTGCTCTGCCGCTGAGCTACAGGCCCCCTTCGTCATTCAATTCTACCGGCACGGGCGATCCAGCGCTAGTTCGCCGTAGTACCATTGCCCGACGATCTGGAGGTGTCGGCCCGTGGATCGGCCGTTCCGTTCGGAGCTTGCATCAGGATCACGTCCTCGCCGCCTGATCATTCCCGCACTGTCTTTGGTTCTGCTCGTCGGGCCATCTGGCTCAGGCAAGTCCACCTTCGCCCAGCGCCATTTCCGGCCGACAGAGGTGCTCTCCTCCGATTTCTTCCGTGCCATGATCACGGACGACGAGGCAGATCAGAGTGCGACGCGTGAAGCTTTCGAGCTCTTGCATCGGGTCGCGGAAGCTCGGCTCCGGCGTGGCCGACTGACGGTGATCGATGCGACGAATACCCGGCGCGATGCCCGTTTGCCGCTGATCGAACTCGCCCGTCGTTATCATGTGCCCTGCGTAGCGATCATCTTCGATTACCCGCTGGAAGCCTATCTCGCACACGATCAGCAGCGGCCTGGCCGGCAGGTTGGACGAGATGTTATCGAGCGGCAATTCGCTCAGCTGGAGGAGAATCGGGCTGCTTTAGTCGAAGAACCGTTCCAACGGCGTTACTGGTTGCGGAGTCCGGAAGAGGCTGGCACCGCACTCGTTGTTCGTCGACCGTTGCCGAGCGATCGACGATGGTGGCGTGGACCGTTCGATATCGTAGGCGATGTGCACGGCTGTTTCGACGAGTTGGTCGAGCTCCTCGAGCGCCTCGGCTACCAAGTTGCGGAGCAACGAAATCGTTCTGGCGAGTTACAGTACTTCGTCGCTCATCCTGGAGGGCGGCGCCTCATCTTCGTCGGAGACTTGGTCGACAGGGGACCGAAAATCGTTTCGGTTCTGCAGCTGGCGATGTCCGCCGTTGCGCGTGGGCGAGCCGCCGCTGTAATGGGCAATCATGATCGAAAGTTGCTCCGCTACTTGGAGGGGCACCAAGTGCGGATCGCGCACGGTTTCGAGGCGAGCGTGGAGCAACTTGCGGTCGAGTCGGAGGATCTTCGGCAACGAGTGCGGCGCTTCCTGCGCAGGCTTCCGCACCATCTCGTCTTGGACGAAGGGCGGCTCGTCGTCGCCCACGCAGGTTTGCCTGCTGAGTACCATGGTCGCGATTCCCCAGTGGTGCGTCGCATCGCTTTGTTCGGGATGACGACCGGAGAGGTGGACGAGCGCGGATTACCGATTCGGCTGAATTGGGCGCTGGAGTATCGCGGGCGCGCGCTCGTGGTCTACGGGCACACGCCGGTGACGGAGCCAGTGTGGATCAATCGAACGATCAATATCGACACCGGTTGCGTATTCGGCCATCGTTTAACGGCTCTACGGTATCCTGAGTTGGAGCTCGTTTCAGTTTCGGCACGGCATGCGTATGCGGTCCCGCCACGCCGGTTGCTCACGCCCGAGGAATTGACGCAGCCCCTGCTCTTACCGTCCGAGGAGTTGGCAGAGCTGCAAGGTGAGGAACTGGTCGAGCAGACGAGTCCTGCCGTTGCCGGGTCACCGGAGTTCCAGCGTGACCGGGCACTCGGAAGCGCCTCCCAGGAATGAGGAAACACGGCGTCGGAGAACGCGAAACGCTGTCCACTCGCTGGACTCGGGGCAGACAGTACTTTGTATTGGACCTCCTTCGGTGATTCATTTTGTTGCGGTATCGAGCGGGTCAAATGAGCGGAGCAGTTCGCCGCTGAGCCTCCGAGTTCGGGTATCGTTTTGCGCGGTCGTCGATCGATGGACGTCTCTCGGAGCGGTTTGCGTTTCCCGAGTGGGACGACGTGGTGGCGGGAAATCGTTCTTCAGTCGATCGATCACTGTGGGAAAGAGCGCGACAACTGGCTGGCTCGTTTCCTCAGACGAATCACGGGTTCGTGTCCTCTTCCGACACGACGCCTAAGCAGGATCCAGGGGTGTCTTTCCCCGCCGAAGGAATGTGGAGATAAGACAGTGCCAACGCACCTTTGCGGTGGTCTTGGGTCGGGCGCTCTTCCCCCGGAGCATCCACTCGATTGGCAGCTTGGCTGCACCTCCTCATCTTCTGGACCGCACTGTGCCCTGGCTCTGGTGAGGCGAGGCGTTGGAGTGGCCCTCGCTGTGTCCTTTCGGGGCGACATGCCAAGTCGGAGCGTGTTCGAGTCGACGACTTGCGTCACTGTCGAGGTTGGCCGCTGGAAACGAAGGTCGCACGAAGGTGAAAAGGTGCCTCGTTTCGCGGCTGAGCGAGAAATGATCAGGCACTGCTGGGGTTGCGATCGGCCATGGCGCGGCAGTTCCGTGGCAGCTCCTCAGCGAGAGTGAAGTCAACCAGCGGCACCAGCGTCCGATGGAGTCGCACCGGTCGAAAAGGGTGAAGGCAATGAGGTATCCGAGAGCAGCGATCGGTCGAGGCGACATTCGCGAAAAACCGGTTGATTCCAGTCGAGCTCGCGGTCAAGAGGAAGCGATCCCGCGAGGTCGCTGTCCGCTCGTGGACGAGGCGAGTCCGGTGTTCGCTGCGCTCTTGCCCCGGGTTCTGGCTGGGACTACAGGAAGTCGTTCGAGGATCGAGTCCCTTGACAGCGCCGGTCCAAATGGCTATACTAAGCAATGCGATGGCGGTCAGTAGCCGCCGGAAGAACAGGCGGAAGTGGCTCAGCTGGTAGAGCACCTCCTTGCCAAGGAGGAGGTCGCGGGTTCGAATCCCGTCTTCCGCTCCAGCGCCCCCATCGAGGGGCGTTTTCTTGTATCTTGCTCGCTCGTCACGGCCCCCCGCGGGGCGCTGTCGTCTTCCGCACTCTGTGGCGGTCCCACTCTGACTATTCGACTCCGTCCCCTGCAGAGTGAGCTGCTCGTGCTCTTCGCTAGAGGTGTCGACTTCGCTTGCCCCCGTTCACTTCGAGAACGAAGTCGACCAAATACTGGTGCCTGGCGCTCTCGTGGCTGCCGGGCTTCAGTTGGTGTCCTCCCTTTCTGACAAGGGCTTCTTCCTTCGAACATTCAGTCGATGAGCCGACAACGAGTGACAGGCGACTCATCTCAGTGCCTGCGACGAATGTCGATGACGCCGCTCTTCGCGACCGTAAGCATGTCGGGGTTCGACGTGACCACCTGCGTGCGGCATGATCCGCTCACCTTCTCGCCCACGCATGTGCCCAGCGGACGCCCATGGGTCTCCCCGGAAGGGGATACTTCCCCGATACTGGTGTGCTGGCATGAGTACCCTCGCGTCGTTCGCGGCGGACTGCTGCCGTCGTGCGGATTCCGGGGGAAGGAGATGATCGCACCGGCACGGTCGTGACTCGCCGAGTGATGAGGAGCGCAGCGCCGTGCGAGCAGCGGTCGAGGTTTTCCGACCCACTCGGTCCTCCCACGATAGTAGAGGGTGAGCACCCATGACACCATTGGAGCGACCTGGTGGCCGCTCGGTGCGGACTCGTCGTTGCTCGACGACGTGCGGTGGGCCTCACGCGTCAATTCGCGTATTGGTTTGCAGTCGCGTTTTTTGAGGAGTCTCACCGAGCAGCAGCAAACGTATTTCAGGAAGCTGCAAGTGCGCCACGCTGAATGGGAGAAGCGCAAGCTAGGCGCAACGACGGACGACTGGAGTCCCGGTGAGTGTGTATCCGCATCCCTCCTCCAGACGGTAGCGGTTCTACCACCAGCGAGCGATGCTGGTGAACTAGTGCGGAATCGACCCGCTAAACGTCAAGGCGGTCAAGAGGGAATGAGCGTGTCTGTTCGCAAAACCGTCGTCCCGACGAGAGGTGCTACTGGCCCGAGCGGCTGATGGTCCAACGGTGTGGCCACTGGTTCTCTACCGGCTCCTATGTGGACGGCGACGAGGCTCGGCGCGATCCTTCTCGCCCCACCAGCGCACGCACCGGCTCCGGCGACCCTCGACCCTGCTGGACGACCATTGGGGGGTGTGCGGACGATCGACGACAGGGCCAGTGCGTGGTCGAGTGGAGGGCGACGGTCAGTCATTGCACGGTAAAGGCCCGCAAACGAAGTGCCCCGGCCGCTGTGGCGCAGCGCCGGGTCGACGGTTCGAACAGGTGTTCGACTCCACCCGTGACCCCACTCGTGACCCCACTCGTGACCCCACTTGCCTCCGGTGGGTGCCGTGCGCGGCACTGGCTACCGAGCCGTTTTGCCAGCCTGGAGACGGTGCGGGGAGCGGGACTCGAACCCGCACGGGAGGGTATCCCTGCCGTTTTTAAGACGGCTGCGTCTGCCGTTCCGCCATCCCCGCTCGATATCGCTGCTCCAAGTATGCTTTGGAATCCGTGGTGCTGGCGAGTGGCGAACTGAACGGAGCGCAGCGGTCGGAGAGTGGAGTATGGCTATGGGGTAAAGCTGTCAGTCGGTTGGTGTCGCCCCACCAGCCGTGTCGTCGACAAGTACTGTGGCAACGTGACAGAGAGAGTGTCGGGCGAGCCCATATCGTATCTGACCGAGTTCCAGCGCTGACTCCTTCGAGGGCTGGGACATCACAGCTTGGGGCGGTAGAGTTCTCTCCCGACCAACGTTCCTGTGCTGAATTACTCGAACCAATGCCCGAAAGCGCTCCGAAACACGAAAACCTCGCTGGTCATGGAGCGGGGACCGGTCGAGCTGTGCGGGCCTTGATCTGGTCCCTCATCCCCAAGCGGTACGAGAGCGTTCTCCTCGGGGATCAGCGAGGGCCAGTACCGCTTACCCGGCGTCAGGGGGCCCAGGACAATCCGGACACCGCGTCGAGACGCTCGGCGCTGAACAGTTTCCGTGGTTCGGTTGACCGTGGGCGGCCATCAGCATCGATGCGGAGCTCGAGTGCATAGACGGCGAATCCGTCCTGTTCCAGTTGCAGGTATGCGATGGCGCGACCGTCCGGTGACCACGTCGGGCTAGCGACGACTCCTGAGTCGGTGATCTGAATCGGCTGCCCACCCATGGCTGGTACGAGGAACAAATCGTTCGATTCACCGTGGCGACCGACATAGACGATCCATTGACCATCAGGGGACCATGCAGGAGCGTATTGCCCGTCACCGCCCTGAACCAATGGAGTCAGATTACCGCTGCGGAGATCGACGATCCAAAGCTCGGTCCGCCTTTGCAGGCCGTCCTCGCGGGTCACACGGTGAATGAACACGATCCGCGTGCCGTCGGGCGAGAACGCCGGCTGATCGACGTTGTCTCCTAGCCGGGTAGACGCTTGGATCAGCTGCGGTGCACCACCCGCACTGGGAATGAGCCAGAGAAAATTCTTCAACGTGTTGCGATCCGAAACGTAAACCAGGCGCTGCCCATCTGGTGACCAAGCAGGACTGAGCGCCCAAACGGCGTTTTGGACGTATTCGTACGAACCGGGCGTGAAGGATGGACGGTTACGCGTCAGTTGGCGAATCTCGCCGGTGACCGTATCTGCAACGTACAGATCCGAATATGCATCGCCCAACCGGACAAAGGCGATGCGTCGTCCATCCGGAGCCCAGCGTGCCCAGGCGGCATCTCCCAGTTGGATCAATCGGCGTGTCTTGCCGTTCTCCCACACTGCGATGTCACCATGCTGGACGAAAAGGATGCGACCATTTGCCGCCGCTGCGATCGCCCTATCCGGCCCCTCGACGGTGTCCCCACAACCGGATGCCAAAAGGGTCGTCGCGAAGAGAACGATCAGGATGAGCAGTCGTACCCGAGTTCTCGGAGCGCTTGCCTGGCTTCTGCTTCCTCGTTCCATGGCCGCCGTTCGTCGCCGTACAGTATGCACTGCTCGTGCCCCTTCCCGAGCAATAAGACGATATCACCCGGACGCGCCCGCCGAAACGCTTCTCGGATGGCAAGGGCTCGATTCTCTACACAAATGAACTGTTCTCCCTCCTGGGCTCCAGCGGCACGTGCTCCCTCCGCGATCTCGGCGATGATGGCATCCGGGTCCTCATGGCGCGGGTCCTCTGATGTGAAGATGGCGAAGTCGGCGAGGCGAGCAGCGATCGCACCCTGCAGCCGGCGCTTGATGCGGTCACGCTCGCCAGCGCTCCCGAAAACGACGAGCACGCGTCCGCGTGCGAGAGAGCGCGCGAGCGGGAGAACGCGCTCGAATGACTTTGGTGTGTGGGCGTAGTCGACGATCACATGGAACGGCTGCCCGCAGTCGATCGGGGTAAAGCGTCCAGGTACCGTCGAGAGTTGCTGGAGTCCGGTGACGATCAGATCCAAGGGTATTCCGAGGAGAATGCCGGATCCTGCGGCAGCGAGTGCATTTTCGACATTCCAGAGACCGAAGAGTCGCAAATGCACATCGGCCACGCGATCGCCATAACGGAGGCGGAAGCTCGTACCTTTGTCAGTAACGCGGGCGTTTTCGGCCGCGAGAACAGCCTTACCAGTCGTCGAGTACCACAGGATCGGTACCGAGCCGGCGAACCGCGCCAGCGACCGTGCTCCCTCGTCGTCAGCATTGAGGACGATTCCACGCGGATAGGCGCGTTCCGGTCGGTTGCGGACGAACTCCAGGAGCCTCCCCTTGGCTCGCCGGTAGTTTTCGATGGTACCGTGGAA
The DNA here is from genome assembly GCF_053493975.1 of Thermomicrobium sp. Lineage (NCBI taxonomy): Bacteria > Pseudomonadati > Thermomicrobiota > Thermomicrobia > Thermomicrobiales > Thermomicrobiaceae > Thermomicrobium > Thermomicrobium sp. The sequence continues at coordinate 30,164 of NZ_JBRBZA010000005.1, read as the reverse complement.
ATCCAGATGCTCCTGAGTCACATTCGTCACGACAGCGATGTCGAACGGACAGTGATCCAACCGGTGAAGCTCCAACCCGTGACTGGTGGCTTCCACAACAGCCCAGGCGACACCCGTCGCGCGCATGCGGGCCAGGAGTTCCTGGACCTCGAGAGACTCCGGTGTCGTCTGTCTGAAATCGTGGGCTATCAACTCGTCACCGATGCGGAGAGCGACGGTGCCGATGAGCCCGGTTCGATAGCCGGCTGTGCGGAGAATGGCATCGATCAAGAAGGTCGTCGTCGTTTTGCCATCGGTACCAGTGACCCCGATCAGGCCGAGATCAGAAGCTGGATGATCGTAGAAGCGGGCAGCGATGGCAGCGAGTGCGACGCGGGTGTCGGTGACTCGAGCGATGGTGCGCAGGCCTGGCACGTCTGTAGCGGGCCACTCTTCGACGACTGCTGCCACCGCACCACGCGAGGCGGCGTCAGCGAGATAGCGGTGCCCGTCCGTATGCATACCCCGGAGTGCGACGAAAAGACTGCCCGGCGATGCTCGGCGAGAGTCGTAGACAACGCGGGTCACCATGACCGCGTCATCACCGCGCAGCTCAGCAGAAAGGTCCCTGAGCAAATCGTGCAGAGCCGGCATGGAATCACACTCCTAACGGACGGAGTCGGCGCCAAAGCGCCATGACGATCGGTGAGCGGACCAACTCTTGCACACCGGGGTACGTATATGGGCGGCCACCGAATCCGCTCTTGAATCGATAGACACCCCACAACCCACTGCGGACATTGAGGTGCTCATCGTCAGTTTCGGGAGGGGGATCGTCGGTGTCGGGAATCCCCCACAGATCATACCAGCGACAGCCATGTGATCGTGCCCAGTGGAGAGCAGCCCACTGGACAGCGTACGTCGGCATATGTCGTTGCAGTGAGGTCTTCGATGCACCGTAGAGATAGATTGCTTCGTCACCGTAGCGCACAACGAGCGCGGCCGCTGCGAGTTCCCCTGCGTACTCAGCGAACAAGAGCGCTGCGTCTTCACCGAAGAGCGTCAGAAGATCTCGGAAATATTCGATCCGATGGATACCGAAACGATCGCGCTCGGCTGTTTCGCGCAGCAACTCATAGAAGTGCTCGAGTTCGCTAGGGGAGGCGATGCGTGTCGTTACTCCGCGACGGAATGCGAGACGGACGTTGTACCGTGTCTTCGGCTTCATCTGTTCGAGCAATAGGTCGTCATCCCCGACAGGGACTTTGAGCGTCCTTCGTGGTTGGATGACGAAGCGGCTCGGTTTCCAGCCGAGATCTCTGGGAAGGACAGCGAGTCCGGAGGGGTCTTCCGGTTCAGCGAGGACTGCAATGGCGCGATATTGGCGCGCCAGCTGTCGAACAACATGGTGAAATGCTCTCGGCAGCACCTCGGTGAATCCGCTCACCAAGGGTCCGCGGGGGATGTACAAGACGGAGAATGGGGGTACTCGCCGCACGAGGATTTGCGCGAGAGCAATGCTGTCCGCCGCGGTGATCGACAGCCGAAGACACTTCCACCCGTGTCGCTGCTTGAATTCGCCCCAACGCCAGCTCTGCAGCAGCCGACCCCCGCTCGCCAGAACCAGCTGATCCCACTCAGCCGGATCGTCAACGTACCGAATGTGACTCGAACTTACCATGGAGTGGGACGGAGAGGATCGCTCGCGAATACCGCTTCGGCCAATGCTTCTTCGGCGGCATCCCGGACGACCGGATCGGTCGAGCGGGCCAAGCGACGCAAGACATTGGTGGCGAGGGTACCGCCGATACGCCCGAGTGCAGCGATCGCTGCGCCTTGCACTGCGCGGTCAGGGTCAGACGTCAAGGCGATGAGTTCGTCGACCGCTTCCTCTGCGCCCAGTTCCCCACAGGCAGTGGCAGCCTCGTAGCGGTATGCCGGTACTTCGCTTTGCAACTCTTCCAGGAGAACGGGTAGCCAACGTCGATCCAGCGACCGACCCATGGCATACAAGGCACTCACTTTGAGGGCGGGCTCGTCAGACCAGTACGCTTCTTCGATCGCCTCGGTCACTCTCGGATCGTGGGAGTAAACCGCTGCAGATTCGAGTGCACGGCGACGCACTTCGAGCGGTTCACTGCGCTCGAGAAGGGGAAAGAGCGCTGCGCGAAGAGCCAGACTCTCCTCGAGGGGTAACCGACCCAGCACATCGAGTTCGGTGAAGCGACCGAGCGCCTGAGCAAGCGCGGCTCTCACCGAGGGCTCTGATTCTCGGGGCAGGCGATCGAGGAGGCGATGGAGAACAAGCGTGTCTTCTTCCTCCCACAATCCGGCGATGGCGCATTCCCGCACCTGCCGGTCATCATCGTCGAGTGCGATGAGGAACACGTGACGGAAGTTGAGTTCCAGATTGTCTTCAGCCAGTTCCGCCATCATCTGGACGAGGCGACGCCGCGTCGCCACCGGCAGCGTGGGCCAGAGCTGGCGAAGGTGCCGGGCATTTTGGCGAGAGAGATCGGACAGTTTGGCCACGTCGCTTGCCCGCACCTGGTCACGAAGTCGTACCAGAAGCTCGTTAAGGTCGATGTTCGAGTTCCTCGACTGTTGCATACGACTCACCGCCGTGGTGTGTAGTAAAAGAGGTCGGCGACGTCCGGATCAGATTCGAACTGCGGATACTGCCCCGAAGTGAGCAGGTGTCGGATCCGCTCCGCGCTCAAGGGACGCTCGACGTTCACACCAGCGACGAGGTCGTCGAGCGTCGCCATGTAGCGAGGTGCCTCGCTGCTGCCAACATTCTCACCGACTCGCTCGAAGGTGATTTCCAGGACACGCTCGTAGGAGCGACGGGTCCGCTCGTCGAGCGGCTCTTGACCCGCGAAGCGAGGAAAGCGTTGCTCGGTCAAGAGCATGCTGTCTTGCACAGCGCAGAAGTACACCGTCGGGCGAAAGACATACTTCCGCTGCTTTTCGTCGATGGCGAGGAGGCGTCGTTCCTGACGTGAAATAGGAAGGTAGTCGATGATGAATCGTCCTGGCTCCTCAGCTCGTTCCAGGGTGATGAGGGCTCCGGCGACGAGATTGGCAGCGAAAAACTGCTCGAATCCGAAGAGGAATCCACCGCGGTTCGTCGTCGGATAGCGCAATTCGACGTAAAACGTCTCGTGTGTTTGTGGGGCCTCGAAACGAAGGAGTGCCCGTGTCTGATCCGGGAGGACACGTGGTGGAAGGACGGGCGCGATCGTGCTGTCATACGGAAGGACACCGTAGTAGTGCTCATAGAATGTCAGAACATGGTCGACGACGCTCTCTGTTCCTGGCTGAATGGCCTCGCTGGACTCCAGGAGATAGCGAAAATCTTGGCCGAGATCAGCAACCTTCCGCTTCGGCGGGATGACAGGATTGACTTCGCGCACTGTCCAGGCATGTGCGCCTGGTACGCCCACGAACTCGAATCCCTCTTCACTTATCAGACGCGCGTCGAGAGCGAGTTGTCGCAGAGCATAATCCGGCGTGCCAGGGCGCACATCGAAGAGGACCTCGAGAATTTCCTGGTCGGTCAGTGGTTCTCCTCGCTCGACAATGTATTCCCGGATCCGACGAACATCGCCACGAGAGAGACTCGGGACGATCCGCGCGATCGCCCAGAGGTCAGCGAAGCCAACGACGTCGGAACGGTTACTGAGTGCCATCCGAATCGCGACTGCCAGTTCGTCATCGGAGAGTTCTGCGATGTCTTCGATGACCGTGACAGTAGTCGCAGCAGGTGCGACGACTTGCTCGGGCGCCTCTTCTTCGGCTAGTGCTGCAATTTCGCGCTCCGCGACCGGGGCTGCCTTTTCCGCGGGCATGCGCGTCTTGGTTGTTGTCAATACCTCGGGTGGTGGCTCGAGAAAACGTCGCGGTAACTGATGAGCGGTATCGATGAGCGCTTCCGGCGGTAGTGGCGGACGACCAGCGCGCGTCGTGGCGACGATGATCTGACCATCTTGAGCGGTCTCGAGAGCGAACACGTGATCATTCGCCGCCAGAGCTATTCGCAGTCGTTCGGCCCATTCGGCGACCGATCCACCTGCTTCCGTTTCGGCAAAGTGGGTAGCGAGTGTCTCGACTGGCACGCGAATCGGGGCATGTGTGGGATAAAAGCGAGCCGTCGCACGCAAGAGCGCGAAGACACGGCGAGCGAGGTCGCGATCCTCCTCGGAACCCCGGAATTCGATTTCGGGAAGGGTCTGCACGTTCGTCTCGTCACTCACTCGCGTACTCCCCGTTTCGACGCGCGTCAGCTCGATTGCAGACGCTCACGAAGCAGCCGGACGAGTTCTTCGGTCGTCGCCGGTCGACCGAGTTCGCGGAGCAATTCGATCAGTCGTTCTTGAATCTTCGGGCTCAAGATGCGAGCGGACACGATACCTCCCTCCAGCCATGCCAAATAGTGAGGATAACAGTGTTCGGGCCGTCTCGGCAACCGACTTACCTCTACGGTGGCATTTGACCGGTGAGACGCTGAAGACGTCCTGGTTGGGCGAAAGCTGTTCGATCCTCGGTCATGCACCGAAGTCGGTCGTTCCCGTGCACAGGGAGAAGGAGCTAGCCGAGCATCCCGGTAACCGCCTGCCGTACGGTCGTTCCCGTGCACAGGGAGAAGGATCGGGTCCGGTTGGGGGCGTCCTAACTGGGCGTAATCTCCTGTGCTGATGCCTTGGGCAGTTCGGCAGGCGTTCGAGTCGAACAGGCGAAGATCGGTCGAGATTCGCTGCTCGCAAGGCGGAGTACGTCTCCTCGGAAAACGGAAAACCTTTCGTTTTCGACAGAACCATAGGATTATGGCAAGTACGGTAGTCTCCAGCTGATCATCGAGCTCGAGGCGTTCCTCCGATCGTTTGCAGATCGCGCTCGCTTCTGCGACTTGTCGCTACGTCGGCATCGTTCGGGCCGGAGGCAGACGGTGTCTTCGTTGCGCAGTCGTACGGGTGATGCCGACTCACGTGCGGGCCAAGGCGAGTGCGACGGCTCCGATTACTGGAGCGTCCGGACCGAGTTCGGCCAGAGCAAGGCGGACGCGGCGTAGGGAGGCGGGATACGCATATTGACGGACACGCGCCTGCAAAGGTTCCAAGAGACGAGTACCTGCTTCGGCTACCGGTCCGCCGATGATCACAGCTTCTGGATTCAGCGTGGCGATGAGGGAGGCGATGGCGAGTCCGAGCATCTGAATCGTATCGTCGAGAATGCGCTGAATCGTCGGACTCTCCGGTGCGCGCTCGAATAGAACGCGAGCTGTGATCGGTCCACCGAGGAGCCGATGAGCTGGATCATCCGGGTAGACAACGAGGGCTTCCCAGACGCGAGCAACGAGAGCTGGCTCGGCAACATACGCTTCCAAATGCCCCGGCTTGCCGCAGGAGCAGAGTGGTCCACCAGCTGTGACGACCATGTGACCGATCTCTCCAGCGGTACTCGTGGCACCGTAGACGAGCCGTCCATCCACGATGATGCCTCCGCCGACTCCCGAGCCGAGGTGGAGATAAATGACTGTTTGACAGCCACGAGCGGCGCCGAAGACTGCCTCGCCGAACGCGGCGGCCCGTGCATCGTTCTCGAGCACGGTCGGCACGCGCAGCTGCTCTTCCAGCAAGGCGACGAGCGGAAAGTGCTCGAATCCGGGCGACCGTGGCGAAAGGATGGTGACGCCCCGCTCGGGATCCACTGGTCCACCGAACGCGACGCCGGCAGCCTTCAAGTCTGCTGGCGGAAGGCCAGCGCGCCCAAGTGCGACTCGAGCCAGCTCGACGAGTCGATGGACGACACGCGGGGCGTCGAGATTGTTGAGGGGTTCCGATGCTTCCCCGAGAATCTGTCCCCTTCCGTCAGCGACGACAGCGCGGATGATTCCACCAGCGATGGCGAAGCCGTACACTCGATCCTGTGAACCGGGTGGCCTCGCGCGAAAACGTCGAACAGTGAGATCGTTCATGTGGTCGGACCTCTGCCGTGGGTTCGGCGCTCAGAACAAGCGCTGTATCCTACCACTCATGGACCCCCGAGGGGAAGAGCAAGATGGCGGAAGGGCAACACGTTCTCAGGATAGAAAGCAGTCGAAACGACTTCGTGATCGGGCTCGGCTTTGCAGTTGCTGGGGTTTTCGCTGTCTCGACGAGTGCTGTACTCATACGGCTCGCCGGGTCGGTCAGCGCGTTCGAAATCGCTTTCTGGCGTCTTGTCGTGGCGACGCTCGCTTTGGTGCCGGTCGCGCTGGTGACTCGCACGTTGGGAGCACTGCGGTCGCTCGGCTGGTCCCGGCTGGCGATCTACGGATCGACGCTGGCGGTGCACTTCGTGGCGTACAATGCTGCACTGCAATTCGCGCCGGTCGCGCATGTGTTGCCCTTGCTCTATACGTCCACGATCATGCTCGCCATTCTCTCGGCGTTGCTGCTGAAGGAGTCGCTGAGACCGCGCCAGATCGTGGGCATCGTGATCGTCCTTTCGGGAGTCGTCGTTCTTACCGGGTTCGAGCCGCGCTTTGGGTTACGAATCGCTATCGGCGATGGGTTGGCCCTCCTCTCGGCTGCCGCGTACGCGGCCTATTCTCTCGTTGGTCGTCGCGAGCGGGCGCGCGTTCCGCTCCTCGCCTATGCGATCGCTGTGTACGGATCAGCTGCCGTGTGGGTCTTTCCTTTTGCGCTCCTGGCAGCACTCGGGGCGGAAACGGGCGTTGCTCGTTATGACTGGGAGGTGGTCGTGGCGCTCCTCGGGCTGGGGTTGATACCGAATACACTCGGTCACACGCTGTACAACGCGAGTGTCCGCCGATTGAACGCTGCGATCGCCAACGTTATTTACACGCAAGAGATAACGGGTGCGATTCTCCTAGCCTGGCTGATCCTCAGCGAGGTGCCGGGTATCAATGCGGTAGTAGCGGCGCTCATCATGCTGGTTGGGATTCTTCTCGTACTGCTTCCTTAAATTCCCGCGGCTAACATGGCCGCAGCGATCAATGGATCGTACAGCTCGACCGTTACCTCCGAGCCGACCGGGGCTTCCGACCACTCTTCGGGAATGACCGCGAGGCAGTTCCCGTGCACCAAGCCGCTGAGAATGCCTGAGCCCTGTTGCGGGATCGGGGTCACCCAGAGTTCGCCAGATCGTCGATGAAGCAGCGCACGAACGAAATGACGTCGTCGTCCGCGATTTTCCACCGGTTTCGTCAAACGCGCCCTCACGCGAACCGGCTCGAGATCTGTTCGTCCGAGGAGGCGCAGGATCGCTGGCCGAGCGAACTGCAGGAAAGCGACGACTGCTGCGACTGGATTACCAGGCAGCGCTAAGACCGGGGTATCTGCTACGAAACCGAATGCCATCGGCTTGCCTGGTTTGATGCGCACTTGCCAAATTTCGAAGCGTCCGCGCGCACGCAGGAACTCTTTGATTCGGTCATAGTCACCCTGTGACACACCGCCCGAGGTGAGGATCAGATCGGCGTCAGCGGCGTACTGGAGGTGTCGTGCGACATCCTCTTCTCGATCGGCAGCAATGCCGATCAGTTTGGGTAGCCCACCGGTCTGCTGGACGAGGGCGGCGAGAACTGTGCTGTTGCTATTGCGAATCTGGCCAGGCTCGAGCGGCCATTCGATCGGCACAACCTCGTCGCCAGTGGCGAGGATAGCGATCCGTGGGCGCGGATGAACGAGAACCCAGGAGTAGCCGAGGGAAGCGAGAAGCCCGAGGTGAGCTGGTCCGAGAACGGTTCCTGGTTCGAACACGACGGACCCGGCACGAATATCTTCCCCCGCGCAGCGCACGTTTTCTCCCGGGGCGATTTCTCGCCGAATACGGACGACGCCACGTGTCCGAATCGTGCTGGGTGTGTCCGACTCGTCCGTGTCCTCGAACCGTACGACCGCATCGGCGCCCGGTGGGAGAACGGCGCCGGTCATAATGCGGATGGCCATGCCGGACTCGATGCGGAGCGGGGATGCTTCGTCGGAGAACCCGCGCGGAACGGGGCTTCCGGCGGGTGCTTCACCGATGACCCGCAGCTCCGCCGGACGATCAGGGCAGGCACCGCGCGTGTCGCTCGCGCGAACCGCGTAGCCGTCCATGGCGGAATTGGTGAATGGCGGGATACTTTCCCGAGCGATGATCGGTTCAGCGAGGACCAAGCCCAAGGCATCCAGCAGCGGAGTGCGTCGCGGTGGGAGCGGTGCGAAACACGCGAGGATACGTTCGCGCGCTTCATCGACGCTCAACATCGTTTGGGTCGTGCCGGAGGGATCGTGCGAAGGCTGCATAGAGATCGTTCCCCTCGGTCGCCTGCTGTCAAGTCAGTTGCTTCATCGCTCGAACCAGTTCGCGCACCGCATTGGCCGATCGATGCAGGGCGGCCCGTTCCTCATCGGTCAACTCGATTTCGATGATTTCTTTGACACCGCCGGCACCGAGCTTGATCGGAACCCCGACATAGAGGTCATGGATCCCGTACTGACCGGTCAGATACGTGCTCGCAGCCAAGACGCGATTCGCGTCGAGAAGGACGGCCTCGACCATCTCGGCAACCGACGCAGCTGGTGCGTAAAATGCACTCGTTCCTAACAGGCGAACGATCTCTCCACCACCGTCGCGCGTCCGCTCGACGATCGCCTGGATGCGATCGGCGGGGATGAGTTGCGTGATCGGGATGCCCGAGACGGTCGTGTAGCGGGGCAGCGGAACCATCGTATCACCATGACCGCCGAGTACCATCGCGTGGATATCGCGCGGGGAGACACCGAGCTCGAGCGCGATGAAGGCTCGGAAGCGGGCGGCGTCTAGGACACCAGCCTGACCGACGACGCGAGCTGGAGGAAAACCGGAGGCTTCCAAGGCGACATGGCACATGGCGTCGAGCGGGTTGGTCACCACGATGATGACGGCATCGGGTGACAATGGTGCTGCCTGTTCGGTGACGCTCCGAACGATGTTCATGTTGACGCGAAGGAGATCATCGCGGCTCATGCCAGGCTTGCGCGGCGAGCCGGAGGTGATGACGATCACGTCCGATCCAGCTGTCGCATCATAGCTGTTGCTGCCGACGATTTGGCAATCATAACCCAGAACCGGTCCAGCTTCGAACAAGTCGAGCGCTTTGCCCTGAGGGAGATTCTCCACGATGTCCACGAGCACGATATCGGCGATGTTCCGGGAAGCGAGATATTGTGCGGTGGTCGCACCGACAGCACCGGCACCGATAATGGAGACCTTGCGTCGCATCCGCTATACCCCTCTTTTGGACTTCTCCGATCCCAACGGTCTTCGCTGAGCGTATCCTAACACACAGCGGAATCGGCTCGTGGGATACAATCGCTCGGAGGCGGCACCTCGCTCACGGATGGTGAAGGGGTCGCAGGTGGTCAAACGGATCGCGCTCATCGGGCTGAGTGGGTCAGGGAAGACGTCGATCGCGCCGCTCGTCGCGGATGTGCTCGGCTGGCGTGCCGTGGATACTGATCGGATGGTCGAAGAGCGTTTCGGTGTGCCGATCGCGGAGATCTTCGCGCGGTACGGCGAGAGTGTTTTCCGAGCAGCGGAGCGAGACGCCCTACTGCAGGCGTCGCAGTCCGAGCACGTAGTGATCGCCACCGGCGGCGGGATCGTATTGGATGATCGGAACTGGATTCCCTTGCGTACCGAGACGGCCGTGGTGCACTTGCGTGCACGGATCGAGACATTGGTGGACCGTTTGCACCGCCAGTATGAAGGAGAACGGCAGTCGACGGTTCGGCCGCTGCTTGCCGGCGACACGGCTGCAAAACTGCAGGAGCTCTGGCAGCGACGGCGAGCGCTCTACGAGCAGGCCGATGTCGTCATCGACACCGATGATGAGGCGCCGCAGGCGATTGCACGACGAATCGTGGAGGCAGTTCGAGAACTGGAGGAGCGAGGAAGCGTACCGTTCCGCGCTCTGCCCAGTGCTGCTGGTCGTTCCGAGCTCTACGTGGCTTCCGGTATTTTGAGGAGGCTCGGCGAGTTGGTGCGACGGCGCTGGCCCAAGGCTCGGCGCGCCTTTCTCGTGAGCGATGAGGAAGTTGCACGATACTGGGGCGCAAGCGCCCGAGCGTCACTGACTGCTGCTGATTTCGATGTCGTGGCGACCGCTATTCCCCCGGGAGAGCGGTCGAAGTCGCTCGTGACCGTGACATCGCTGCTGGACTGGATGCTGACGGCCGGCATCGAACGTTCCGATGTCGTCGTGGCACTCGGGGGGGGAGTGGTCGGTGATGTTGCCGGTTTTGCGGCTTCGATCGTCCTCCGTGGTGTCGCGTTCGTGCAAGTGCCGACGAGCCTTCTGGCGATGGTCGATGCGAGCGTCGGCGGAAAGACGGGGGTCGATCATCCGCTCGGGAAGAACCTTATCGGGACTTTTTACCAGCCGCATCTAGTGGTTGCGGATCCAGACGTGCTCGCGACGCTTCCGGCCGAGGAGCGTCGCTCCGGGTGGGCTGAAGTGGTGAAACATGCGATGATCGAGTGCACCGCGACCGAGACGCACGAGCCGCGGCTGCTGACCATGCTCGCCCAGCGGTCGTACGACGCTTGGTGGCAGGATACCCAGTCACTCGCTCGGCTCATTCGGCAGAACATCCATATCAAGGCGAGCGTTGTCGCCCGTGATGAACGCGAATCCGGACTGCGCCGGATTCTCAACTATGGTCACACCCTGGGCCATGCAATCGAGGCGACGAGTGCGTATCGGTTGCGGCATGGCGAGGCGATCGCAGTGGGTATGCGGGCGGTCGCTCGCATCGCGCAGCGACTGGACTGCTGTCGTGCCGATCTCGTCAGGTTGCAAGACGAACTCCTGGATCAGGCTGGGTTGCCGCGCGTGGTCGATCTTCCTCTCGCCGATGTGCTCGGGCGTCTTCGCTACGACAAAAAGGCCGAGGGGGGCAACCTGACGTGGATTCTGCCTCGCGCACCAGGTCACGTCGAGGTGCGCCGCGACGTACCCATGAGCGTGATCGAGGACGTCTGCCGAGCACTGCTGCTGGGCGAATCGAGGATCGTGAGCGGGAGTGGTGCCGGGGGAGAACGATGACGGATGCGCCGGGCGAATGGCGACCGCTTCACTGGACTGGAGAGTCGCTCGTCATCGTGGATCAAACCGCTCTTCCGGATGAAGAGCGGCTTTTCGAGTGCCGAACGATCGATGACGTGGCGGCAGCAATCCGGGAGATGCGCGTCCGTGGGGCACCTGCCATCGGCATCAGCGCAGTCGCAGGGCTCGCTCTCGCGGTGCAGCGTGCAGCGCGAGAGGGGGGCGATTGGCGTCGAGCATTGTCCGCTGGAGAGGGGTTATTGAAGAGTACGCGGCCGACCGCCGCCGATCTCTTTCATGGTCTGCATGTGGCTCGGCAGCGCGTGGCAAGTGCGGTGGATGCCGCGGAAGCAGCCGGTCTTCTTGGCCAACTCGTGCAGGAACTCTTGGATCGGCAATGGGCCATCGATCGGGCACTCGCCGAATACGGCGCCGGACTTTTGCGTTCTGGAACGCGCGCGCTTACACACTGCAACACCGGAGCATTGGGAACAGGAGCGTTCGGAACCGCGCTCGGCATCATTCGGCGCGCGTACGAACTCGGTCGTTTGGAGCATGTCTGGGTCACGGAAACTCGCCCACGCTTGCAGGGAGCACGATTGACCGTGTGGGAGCTCCGCCGGTGTGGAATACCGCATACGCTCATCGTGGACGGTGCGGCACCGTTCCTGCTCTCTCGACGTGAGGTGGATGCCGTGCTCGTCGGTGCGGATCGTGTCGCGGCGAATGGGGACGTTGCCAACAAGATCGGTACACTCGGCCTCGCGGTGGCTGCGGAGCGGTTTCGCGTTCCGTTTTACGTGGCTGCTCCGCTTTCGACTTTCGATCCAGAGACGCCGGATGGAAACGCCATCCCGATCGAAGAGCGCGATCCGGCTGAAGTGTTACGCTTGAAAGGAGTGTGGATCGCACCGGTGGACACGCCGGTCCGGAATCCCGCATTCGATGTGACACCACACTGGCTCGTCACGGCGCTCATCACTGAGCGCGGCGTCATTCCGGCGCCCGATAGGAGAAAGATCGCGAACTTTCTCGCCACGAGCGGTCCAGGGGTATCGGTCGAGGCAGGGCAAACAGGATGGGACGAACGGTGAGCAGGCGAGTGATACCGTACGATATCGCTGATCTCACTCTGGCTGAACAAGGAAAGAAGCGCATTGCTTGGGCAGCGCGGGAGATGCCTGTTCTGCGCCTCCTTCGTGAACGATTCGAACGGGAACGTCCGCTCGAGGGCCTGAGAATCGTTGCCTGTGTCCATGTCACGACCGAGACGGCGAATCTCGCGTACACGTTGCGTGCTGCTGGTGCAACACCGGTGATCTGCGCGAGCAACCCGCTCTCGACGCAGGACGATGTCGCTGCTGCATTGGTTTCTGACGGCTTTCATGTTTACGCCCGTCGTGGCGAGGACGCCGAGACATATTACCGACACATCAACTGGGCTCTCGATCATGAGCCGCATCTGATCATCGATGATGGTGCGGATGTGGTCACGACCGTACACCGCGAGCGACGCGATGTCCTGCAGACCGTGATCGGTTCGACCGAAGAGACGACGACTGGCGTCATCCGGTTGCGGGCGTTGGCGCGCGACGATTTGCTGGCGTTTCCCGCGATCGCAGTCAACGATGCTATGACCAAGCACTTGTTCGATAACCGGTACGGCACAGGGCAGAGCACGATCGATGCTATCCTGCGCGCGACGAACCTGCTCCTGGCTGGCAAGACAGTGGTGGTCGTGGGTTATGGCTGGTGTGGGCGCGGTATCGCGCTCCGCGCGCGGGGGATGGGCGCGCACGTCATCGTGACGGAGGTCGACCCGGTTCGGGCTCTCGAGGCCGTCATGGATGGGTACCGAGTGCTGCCGATGCGGGAGGCAGCACGGGCAGGAGACCTTTTCGTGACGGCGACGGGAAATCGGCACGTAATCGACCGCGAACACTTTCTCGTGATGAAGAATGGGGCGATCGTCTGCAATGCGGGGCACTTCAACGTGGAAATCAATCTCGAAGCACTGGCCGAAATGGCAGTCGAACGCGTGTCGCATCGGCCCTATGTCGAGGAATACGTTCTGCCTGATGGGCGCGCGATCGTCGTCCTCGCCGAGGGTCGTCTCGTGAATCTCGCGGTTGCTGAGGGACATCCGGCTAGTGTCATGGACATGAGCTTTGCCAACCAGGCGCTCGCCTGCGTGTACCTCGCTCAGCGTGGACGGCAACTCCCGGCTGATGTCTATCCAGTTCCGGCAGAAATCGATCGCGAAATTGCGCAGCTCAAGCTCGAGAGTATGGGCATCGCCATCGACCGATTGACACCGGAACAAGAGGCCTATCTCGTGTCCTGGCAGCATGGGACATGACGGCGATGAGCGCTACACCCGGTGCGATGTGACGAAGTGAAGGGGTTGGGAACGGTGACACTGAGCATCATGCGTGCCCCACGCACCTACTTTACCTCGGAGTCGGTGACCGAGGGACATCCGGACAAGCTGTGCGATCAGGTTTCCGATGCGGTATTGGATGCCGTGCTGGCCCAAGATCCGGACGGGCGAGTCGCTTGTGAAGCGGCGACGACGACTGGGCTCATGATTCTCATCGGGGAAATCACGACAACGGCGCGCGTCGACTACGCTGAGCTCGCTCGGCAGGTCGTCACCGATGCTGGCTACGTTTCCTCCGAGTACGGCATCGATGGTCGAACGATGGGAGTTATCCTCTCGATCAAGGAGCAGGCACCGGAGATCGCGTATGGGGTTTCCGAGTCGCTCGAAGTGCGCGAGGGTTCGGCAAGAGACGAGTTCGATCGGATCGGAGCCGGCGATCAAGGCATGGTCGTCGGTTTCGCCTGCACCGAGACTCCGGAGCTGATGCCGCTTCCCATCGCACTCGCGCATGGACTCGTGCGTCGTTTAGCGACGGTTCGCAAGACGGGAATTCTCCCGTACCTCCGTCCGGATGGGAAAAGCCAGGTCACGGTCGAGTACCGATATGGGCGACCAGCTCGTGTCGCGACAGTGGTGCTCTCCGCCCAGCACGACCCGGATGTCTCGCGCGAGCAACTCCGTCGCGATCTCATCGAGACTGTCGTGAGTCCGGTGGTTCCGAGCGAGTTGCTCGATCGCGAGACGGAAATTCTGATCAACCCGAGCGGCTCCTTCGTCCTCGGTGGCCCGCGTGCGGACGCCGGGATGACCGGTCGCAAGATCATGGTGGACACCTATGGAGGGATGGCGCGACACGGCGGCGGAGCCTTCTCTGGGAAAGATCCGACGAAGGTCGATCGGTCGGCGGCATACGCTGCTCGCTACGTCGCCAAGAACGTCGTCGCCGCAGGACTGGCTGATCGCTTCGAGATTCAAATTTCGTATGCGATCGGTCGAGCACGCCCGGTGGCGATCCATGTCGAGACGTTCGGGACTGGACGATTGGACGAGGAGCGAATCGCTGAACTCGTGACGAGGCATTTCGATCTCCGTCCGGCGGCGATCATCCATCATCTGGGCTTGCAGCGGCCGCTCTACCGGCAGGTCGCGGCTTACGGACACTTCGGGCGACCCGATCTCGATTTGCCCTGGGAGCGGACAGACAAGGCGGAGTTGCTTCGGTCGGAAGCGGGGCTGGTCGGGAGCCTGCCGGAGCGATAACGGAGAGTGGACGCTCCTATGCGTCGGGCCTTGATCACTGGTGCGACCGGGTTCGCTGGACGGTACCTCGCGGATCAGCTGGCATCAACTGGTCGTTGGGAGGTGCTCGGGCTCTCGGCGCGGCCCAGCCCGCCGGCCTCGTCACTCAAACAGCACCTCGTCTGTGATCTGATGAACGGCGAGCTCGTCCGCCGCACATTGGCACACTGGCATCCTGAGGTGATCTTTCACCTGGCTGCCGTCAGTTACGTTCCGCGTTCCTTTCAGGATCCTTACGGAACGATCGCGAACAACGTTCTCGGACAGGTCAACTTGCTGGAGGCGGTTCGTTCGCTCGAACCGCCGCCGCTCGTCGTCATCGTCAGTTCGTCGGATGCGTATGGCCTCGTCTACGAACATGAGCTTCCGGTCACCGAGGCCCAACCCTTCCGGCCACTGAGCCCGTACGGTGTGAGCAAGGCGACGCAGGATCTCTTGGGATTACAATATCATCTAACTTATGATTTGCCGATCGTGCGCGTTCGTCCCTTTACTCACATTGGACCGGGCCAGAGCGAGCGATTCGCGCTCTCCGGATTCGCCCGCCAAATCGCGGAAGCCGAGTTGGGCATGGCGCCGCCCGTCCTCCTCGTCGGTGAACTCGACGTGGAGCGGGATCTCCTCGACGTGCGCGACGTCGTGCGCGCGTATGAACTCTTGGCCGAGCCCCGTTTCAGTGGCGAGGTCTTCAATCTTGCCAGTGGGGTGTCGCGGTCGCTCCGCGAGTTGGTCGAGCAGTTGCTGTCGCTCGCGCGTATTCCGATGCGACTCGAACGTGACCCAGCTCGTCTCCGCCCGATCGAGGTACGCGTTCTTCGGGGAGATGCGACGGCCCTTCGCAGGGCCACCGGTTGGCAGCCGACGATACCGATCGAGCAAACACTCGAGGATATGCTGGAGTATTGGCGGCGAACCCTGCGACCCTCACGCGCCGGTGATCGAGCAGTTTTCGGTGAGCACGGTGAGCGCTCCCCCGTGTAGAGACAATGTCAGAAGAGACTCCACTGATTCGGCAGAATGGATTGGCTGGGACGACCAGCCGAGAAGGCGGCGAACGAGCCGAACATGGCCTTCAACGTCCCGAATGGTAACGGGATATCCTAACGGTAGGACGCCGTTCAGAAAGTGAGCTGCGCGCCAAGCTGGCCAGCTCGTGTCCAGAAGGCAGGCAGCATCGTCGGGCACAGGTGCCCACGATCCGGGTCGAGTGGGGAACCACCCGGTAGGTAGCGTGTCCTGCCCGAGAATCTCCAAGAGGCGACTCGTTCCGTACCACGCGAGCCAGGCTTCGAGACGGTCTCCTGGAAAGCCGAGAGGGATATCGCAGGTGACCTGGTCGATGATGGGACCACTGTCGAGTTCGTCCGTCACCCAGTGCAGGGTGATTCCTCCTCGCAGCCTGCCATCGCGGTATTGCCAAAAGAGCGGAGAGGGACCGCGAAAGTCCGGTAGCAGCGATGGATGGATGTTGATCATCCCGAACGGGTAATGACGAATCAGGCGCGAGGGGATTTTCCATGGAAAGCAGGAGATCACGCCAAGGTCGGCAGGGATCCGCTCGTCGTTGTCGAGCTCGAAAAGGGTGGAGCGGGTGGGGACATGAACGACCGGAATGGCATGCCGTGCTGCGATCACTGCGACGTCTTCGTTCCAGCCCGCGAGCGGTATTCGCCGGTTGGTCCCTGGCTGGCGATTTTTCCCTGCCAGGACGAGGCAGCGAACCTGGGCACGCGCACGTAGGAGAACCTGGAACGTGATCGAGGTCTGCCGGCTGTGGCTTCCCCAGAGTGTCAGTTTCCATCTCCTGACAGGCTTTGACGTCATGGGTGACTGTCCGCTACGCTTGGGCGAGCGTTCGAGACCGACGGGCGAGAGGAACAGCATCATGGTGCGACTGGTGCACTGCGTGAAATTGCGGCGAGAGTTGCCCGGACTGGATCGTCCCCCTTTCCCGGGGCCGCTCGGCGAGCGCATTTATCGCGAGATCTCGCGCGATGCTTGGCAGATGTGGCTGGAATATCAGACGATCGTCATCAATCACTACGGGTTGAATCCGGCTGATCCGGAAGATCGAGCGATCCTGCGTGCGCACCTGGAAGCCTTTTTGTTCGGGGGTGAAGAGGAATTGCCTGAGGAGTGGGTACCGCCGGGAGCAGGACAGCCAACGAAGGGTGCTCCAGCTCGCAAGAAGTGAGGTGCCTGTCATGTGGCGGACACTCCTAGCACTGGCAGTTCGGGCGCAATGCGAAGCCGCAAGCGTGCATGCGCAAGGCGCAATGCAGTTTCGACTTCAATGGGATCGCTTCCTCGAGCGAAGATGAAGCCCAGGTAGCTCGCGCCTTCGGGCAACGGCACGATGCGATGATTGCGCTTGACCGTTATCTCGATACCAGTGATGCCTGGCACGCTCGAAGCTTCCTCGATCC
Organism: Thermomicrobium sp.; assembly: GCF_053493975.1. NCBI lineage: Bacteria > Pseudomonadati > Thermomicrobiota > Thermomicrobia > Thermomicrobiales > Thermomicrobiaceae > Thermomicrobium > Thermomicrobium sp. The sequence continues at coordinate 13,000 of NZ_JBRBZA010000005.1, read as the reverse complement.
CTTCGACGTCTTTGAGGATGCCTGGCCGCGGGATCGGGATCATCATGACGCCGACTGCGTCCGGCCGACGCTCGAGTTCCGGGAGTTGTTCCCCGACTGCATGCGCGAGAATTAGTTCCTCTAAGGACAAGCCAGTACCGAACTCCAAGATCCGTGAGCACAGTCCCCCGATCGAGCGTCCCGCTACCTCGATGACCCATGGACCAGCGTCGTTGACCCGCAGTTCGGCATGAACAGGTCCGGTCCGCAGTCCCAGGGCGCGGGCAGCCCTGGCGGTTGTCTCGACGACCTGCTCCTGAACAGCAGGTGGCAAGCGCGAGGGCGTGACGTAGATCGTCTCCTCGAAAAATGGCCCATCCAAGGGATCAGGTTTATCGAAGAGTGCCAGAAGACGAAACGCTCCATCAGTCAGAAGCCCTTCCACCGCGACCTCGAATCCAGGGACGAAGGGCTCGGCCAATAGCTGGGCCGTTCGCAGGTCGATACCATCGCTTGTCAGGATGCTCCGAATGCGCTCCACAGCTCGCACGAAGGAGAGTGGATCATCGGCTCGAATCACTCCGCGACTGCCGGAGAGACGAGTCGGCTTGACCACGCACGGGTAGCTCATCGAACGAGCCAGCGATGTCAGGTCAGCGAGCGCGGGAAAGGCCTGGGCGCGGGGTGCCGGCACTCCCATGGCGGCGAAGCGCTGCCGCATGATCCATTTGTCTCGGGCAGCGAGGGCGGCCTCTGGATCGTTGCTCGGCAGGCCCAATCGTTGGGCGATGAGAGCGGCCAGAACGGTACCCGCATCATCGACCGGTAGCACGGCGCGTACGCCGTATTGCCGAGCGATTTCTGCGATTTGCTCGGTTGCGCGAGCTGTGTCCCGGAAATCGGCCGTAAAGCGGAGAGGGAGGAACTGCTGGAGCGGTGATGGTGTGTCTTCGATGACCAGCGTCTCGATACCGAGTCGCTGGGCCGCGTCGAGAAAGGCGGCGGTGCGGTAGCTCGTGGGCGTGGTCAGAAGCATGACTCGTCGCGGAGCAATTCCCATGAGGCTCGCCTCGTTCCTAGTCTCGTCTCGAGTGTAGCCGACCCGACGAGCCAGGACGAACCCAGAGTGGCAGCGGTGAACCGCTGACGAGCGAAACGTGGGTCCGGTGCGCGAACGGGTTAGGGTATGTGGCTCGGAAACCTTTCTTATGGTGACGAAGCTTCTGTCTTGAGCACCGCTTCTCGTAATCCCTTCATGTAGCCGATGGCGAAAAGGCGACCGAGCATCATATAGCCCGGTTCCGTGTTCGGTTCCCCTTCCATCGTCGGGGCATGATCGGGTCGCATCGCACCGCGGAAACCGACTCGATGGTACGCTTGCATGGCTCGGAACATATCGGTCTGTCCGTCGTCATGGAACGTCTCGACGAAGTTGGTCGGGCCGCCGCGCACGTCGCGAAAGTGGACGAAGTGGATCTTTCCTTGCTTTCCGAAATGGTGAATCCATTCGATGACATCGACGCCCATCGAGGAGACAGTCCCCTGGCAAAAAGTGAGCCCATGGGCTGGGCTGGGATGCAGATCGAGTGCACGCTGGAGCGCCTGTGGCGTGATGAGGATGCGCGCGATGCCCCGTAGTGACGGCACAGGTGGATCGTCGGGATGCAGGGCGAGTTGGACTCCTGCTTCTTCCGCGACCGGTACGACAGCGCTGAGAAAATAGCGAAGATTCTCCCAGAGTTGCTCCGCGCTCACCGTCCCGATATGAGTCGGCCCGGCCCGTTCCATGAGTTCGTGGTCGTAACTCGTCGTGAATGCGCCGCCTCGTGTCGGGGTGGTGACCGATGTGCGGGCCCAGTTGATGACCGCCATCCAGTTCCAGCACCAGACAGGGATTCCGAGTTTGCCCATGTTGCGAATGAGCGTGATGACCCACTCGATTTCTTCGTCACGCCCCTCGATTCCCAATCGCGCACGATGCATCGGCGGTGATGCTTCGATCACCGACACCGTGATGCCGGCCTCACGGAAGCGCTGCACCATGAGGAGCAAAGGCATGAAGTCCCATGGGCGATGTTCTGGTGGCGGCACATCGACGGGTACGATGGGCTGAGGAACACCCGGTGGATTGGATGCTTGATGGCCACCCGCGACGTGGAAAGGTAGGGTCGTCACTGCATGGGTGACGCCCATCTGGAGCGCCAACTTCCACCGCTCATTCGGCCATGGGGGAAGAATCAAGGCGAGTTCCATCGTCGATCTCCTTTCCGCGGTTTCGGTGTGATTCTGGCAGATCAGCTCAACAGAGAGAAGTGGGCTCGGATGGGACGACACGGTACGAGCGGTGGAGCGAATCGAGCCATGAAGGTCTGGGCTGCGCTGAGCCGGTACCCCTCTCCGAGACACGAGCAACCTCGAACTGCAGCGAACTGTCCCTGTGTCAGACCGGTTCACCGGAAGAACGTCGTGCCTCGTTTGGCGTGAGTGCACGACTGCGAAGTCGAGCGTCAGACGATGACCCGGGCGATCGGGGAGGACGAGGTGGCCGTCCTGGATGAGTGGTCGCTCGAGAACGCGTTCCTCCCTCCATGCGATATCGAAGGCATCGAAGTCGAGCGCGAAGAAGACGGGTATGGCCGCGCAGAACTCGGCGGCTGCCATCGTGCCGACGGGGCTCGTGACGTTGTGCCGGACGACGAGCAGCTCGCTGAGATCAGCCAGTACAGTGGCGCTGCGGGCTCGAGGAGGCCATCCATGTTCGGGAAAACGGGTGCGAAAGGTTGGCAGATTTGCCGCAGGATCTGCTCCCGAGAACCAGCGACCCGGTAAGGGTTTTCGTCAGTACAGAGCGAGATGCAGCTGCTCCGCGCGACCGCGGGCAGTGCATCCACGTTGTCCGGGGATACCGGAGCTTCTCACCGACCCGTTTCGCGGTCGCCAACCTGCGCGCCTGAGCGATCGTCTTGGGGCCAGCGGTCGTTCCCGCAGCAATGGAGGGCGCAATCGCTGTCCGGGCCAATCGGTGTGCGGACGGCGCAGACGACGTCCACGACGAAACGACGTTCGGCTGTGCTCATCGTCCGGTCCTATGGCTCGCACCAAGAACCGCAGGGATCGACCTTCTCAGTCGAGCCGTCGCGGTGAGGATTCGCTGCATCGATGTCGACTGGTCCAGCGGAGAGACCTCGAGCCAGAGCACCAGGTGCGCGTATCCGCCCCACTATGGGGATTCGGTGCTTCTCCGGCGTGGAGGTCGACGGAATGTCGTATCCGATCGCGGAAGTGACCTCCGAACAACGTCGAGAGTGGGGTATCGAGTGCCCGGGCGACGAGATCCTACAGGGCGAGTTCGATCCCGCAAATGGCCTTCGTGATGGCGCCGGCCTGTGAGCTCGCTCCCGAAAAGCAGCGCTGGAGTTCGAAGATGATGCGCGCGACATGGAACGGATCCTTGCCGATGATGAATGCACTCGCAGCCTCGATCAGTTCGAGAACTCGCGCTCGCAGTACGCCTCACCGAGGCCCGACGAACTATCGTCGGTCGACACACGCACCAGCATTCGATCGACGTTTCCCTCGATGACGGTCGTCGCGCCAGCAGCGATCCACCCGCCATTCCCCCACTCGCTCGTCAGGTGATGGTCGCTCGTCGCTTCCGTAATACCGAACGAGTCAGCGAGAGAGCAGTAGCCACTGAAGTGAATGACGAGCGAGCGACCGGGGGGATAGTCGCTTCGCCACCTTTCACGCGATACTGAGGGGGAGCGAATCACGGTGCCCAGTAGGAGGAGAAGCCATGGGAAAGTTGAGTGGGAAGCGAGCGCTCGTGACAGGAGCTGGCATGGGTATCGGGCAGGGTATCGCTCGAGCCTTGGCAGCAGAAGGAGCGGCAGTCGCACTGCATTACGCCCACAGTCGGGAGGGCGCAGAGGCAACGGCACGGGAAATCGAGCGGGCTGGTGGGCGATCCTTCGCCATCGGAGGAGATCTCCGCTCGGTCAGCGAGTGTCGCCGTGTCGTCGATGAAGCGGCGGCTGTCCTCGGTGGCCTGGACATCCTCGTGAACAACGCGGGTGTGACGCGTGCACGGCCGTTTCTCGAGTTTCCGGAAGACGTCTACAATGAGCTTTTCGATCTCAACATGAGGAGCTATTTCTTCTGCGCTCAACGTGCTGCTCACTACATGATCCAGAACGGCGGTGGAGCGATTTTGAACATCACCTCGATCCATGGTGCGGCTGGATTTCCCTTGCATGCAGCCTATGCGGCGACGAAGGGAGCGATCATCGCTTTCACGCGTTCGTTGGCTATCGAACTCGCTCCGCTCAAGATTCGAGTCAACGCCATCGGTCCTGGATTGATCGAGGTGCCACGGTATTTCCAATTTCCTGGTTACACCACCGAGTTCGGAAACCAGCTCGTTCCTTGGGGACGGGTAGGGCGACCGGAGGACGTGGGGAAGGCTGCCGTCTTTCTGGTGTCCGACGACGCGGACTTCATCACGGGGCAAGTCCTTTTCGTCGATGGCGGAACTCAGGCGAGAATGGGACTGTGGTGGGAGCAAGCGCAGGTTCCGCAGTGATCGCTAACCGAGGAGGACAGTGACCAGCGACGGCATCGACGCACGATGTCCGGTGCGTTCGCGGGGGTGCGCGCTCCGTTCGAAGATGTTTCCACCGGCTACCCAGCGAACGATTGTGGTCCTGGCGCGCGGAGGCCTCGCGCTCCGCGCCCTCGCGCACAGGCCATCGGATTGCAGCTGAGGCCGAGGATCGCGGACGAGCTGTGACCGCGTCGCTCGTCATCGCTTCTACCGACAGGTCGTCGCGTGAGGTTTTCCCCCTTTCAGGCGTGCCACGGCAATGAGGAAGGACTCGAGAGAGAGGATGTTCTGCGGCTCGTCCGGACCGAGCCGTTCGATGCGTGCAACGCTCGAGAAAGAAAAATCCCGGGACCAATCGGTCCCGAGATAGAAGCGGAAGCGACGGGATTCGAACCCGCGATCTCGGCCTTGACAGGGCCGCGTGTTAGGCCTCTACACCACGCCTCCGCGTTGTCACGTCGAGAGTATGGCATATCGCTGCTGCCGTTGTCAAGGGCCGCGCTCTGCGAGACCTGGGGCGAGACGGGTTGCGCGCTGGTTCGGTTCGGTAGCAGACGCCATCGGCCCGCACATACCCGTGCCCACTTTATTCGTTGGAGTTCGTGGCACCTGCGGCGTTGAGAAGGCGAGTGACTCGGGCCCGTCTCGTCGGTCGTTGCGCTCGACTCAGCCCTCGCTGAGGAGACTACTCGACTCGCGCACGCGTTGGAGGATCACCTGCGCTTCCTCTCCTCGAGCGAGACGTGGCCGATGGTAGTCCTCGATCAGGACAGGGACGAGTTCGTAGCGAATGAGCTCAGCGCCAGACAGCCAGAGATGAAGAATCAGTCCTTGTTTGGTTTCCAACGACCATTCCTGATCGAAGACGAAATTACCGAGCGAGTAGAAGATAGGGCGATCGCGATGCCACTCGACGCCCTGGACCCAATGCGGATGCGATCCCACGACGAGAGTCGCGCCGGCATCGATGGCGCGGCGTGCGATCGCGCGTTGATGGGCCGTCGGTACGAGCGTATACTCGGCACCCCAATGAAAGAACGGTATGACGATGTCGGCTTGCTGGGAAGCGATCCGGATAGCATTCTCGACGATGTCCGCTCGAAGCGGAGCAGTACCAGGGGTGTTCTCGCCGGCTCCGTACCAGTCGGTCGAAACGCCGTCGAAGCCGAGCAGGGCGATCCGCGAGGGGCCGATCCGGAAAACAGCCGGTCGGACAGCCGCGGCGAGGTTGTCTCCCGCGCCGAACGTGGTAATACCAGCCTCCCGACAGACTTGCATGGTGTCCTGCAATGCCGCGTAACCGAAATCCATGCTGTGGTTGTTGGCCAGGCTGACCGCATCGATACCGGATAAGGCGAGTCCGGCGATCGCTTCGGGGAAACTCATGAATCGCAGCGTGTAGGGATCGGCTGGAGGATGGACCCGCCGAGTGAGTGCGCATTCGAGGTTGACGACCGTCAGATCGGCCCAGGAAAGCTCGGAGGCGATCGACCGGAAAGGGGCAGCCCAATCACCGCGAGCGGCCATGATGCGGTGGACGGTGCGCCCCAGAATGACGTCTCCTGCAAAGGTGAGCGTCGTGAAGTTGGGTGGTGTCGCCAATGGTGGTTGCAGCAGCTCTGGAGGAAGGAGATCGATTGCGCCCTCCACGGTGAGCCACTCGGTCAGCGATGCCGGATAATCGTCCTGGTCAGGACGCAGCGGGTCCCTTCCGTCTAGGCGAAGAACGCGTAGATGGGGATACAGCGCCCACGGTTCGACGAGGGCGAAGGCACCCCCTGGCGGATTCGCGCCGAGGTCGCTCGCGTTGATCACCGTACGATCCGGTTGGTCGAGGGCTTTGCCGTTTTCCTGGACGCTGATCCGCACGACTGGAAGGGGCTCGGGATGCCCGAGTTCTCGCCAGTCTTCGACCTGCCCAGCGAGCAGTGCGTCGAGTGACGACGCATCGAGACTCAAAACAAAATTCGCGTGCGACGTCACGGGTACGAGATAGCGGACACCAAGTATCGGCCCAGTCGGATAGCGGGAAACGACGCGCAACCGAATCGAGGCTTTCTCCGGCTCAACGAGCTCGAGCGTCCAGCGTGGCGGAAGCTGTTCGCGGAGGAGATCGATCCATCGCACTGCCTGTCGCTGCAGAGATGGTGGGAGACCGCTCAGACTCACGGTGAGACGGAGCGAACGCGAGATAGTTTGGCGCGGAGTTCGTCTGACGGGAGGTTGGCTCGAGTTCTTCTCTAGTGTCGGAGACGGGGGCGCGTCGCTCGGCAGAGGCGATGCAGAGCAGCGAACGGTGAGGAGTGGGGAAAGCCCAAGCAATGCGCGTCGCGTGAGGCGCAGCGAAAGGATTCCGGTTCCGCTTCGATCGCTGGACACTCTGCAACACACGATGATGTCCCCCCAGAAGGTCGAGGAATCTCTTGCCCTGACGCCTCGCATCGATCGACGCGCGAGCTGAAATGATGATAGCGTGTCCAGCGGAGCAATACCGTCGGACGGGAGGCGTTCGGCGGTGCTCTGTGAAAGGACTGTAAAGTATCGCACGAGTTCGAGAAGTGCTTGTCGAAGAGAAAACGTGCGGAGGGCGGAGCGCAGCTCCGCCCTCCGCAAGCTGACTGGTTTCGAGAGACTCTTTACGGTGTGGCCTCGACTGGTGGAGTGCCGTAGGTATGGAACGTCGCGACCGTGGGAAGCCCCCAAGCTTGCCCGCGCTTGCGCTCCGCTTCGGTCCAGACGATGGGCTTCCAGTCAGGCGCGAGGACGAGACGAGCGCCTGGACAGCCGATCTCGATCCGATGCCCACCCGGTTCGATCACGTACAGGAAAACGGTCTGCTGAACAGCGTGCTTGTGCGGTCCGTATTCGATGCGGTAGCCGAACTCGATCGCAATGTCCGCGGCGCGGAGCACTTCCTCCCGCGTATCGACGGCATAGCAGACGTGATGGAACCGACCGCGAGCCCCGGTCTGATCTTCGGTGATCGCGATCTCGTAACCCTTGTTGTTCGCTGTGACCCATGCTCCTTTCTCTGTCCCGTCGTCGAAGATGATGCATTCGGTGAGCTTGAGTCCCAGGTTTTCCTGCAGGAAGCGTCGTGTGGCTCGCACATCAGCTGCGCAGACGTTGATATGGTCGAGGCGTCGCACATTGCAGCCGCGTGCTGGAAAACGGGACGCTTGATTCTTGAGCGCTGGTTTCGTTTGCGGTGTTGGTTGATACCATTCCACTTCCCACACGAGTTCGCCGACATGTCCGTCCGGTGTGCGAAAACGATAGGCTGGGCCGTGGCCGGCGTCGCCCTCGATCCACCCCAAACCGAGTCCAGATCGCTCGAGCATGGTGATGCGACGCTGGAGGGCCTGCGGCGAACTCACTCGATAGGCAAAGTGTTCCATCCCAGGTACCGGAGCAGCGGTGAGCTTAAGTGTGTGGTGCGCGTAGTCATCCCATCCCCGCAGGTAGACTGAGTTTCCGTGTCGCGCGCTCACCGTCATGCCGAGATACTCCACGAAGAAGCGTTCGCTTTCCTCGAGTGTCGGCGTCAGGAGCTCCAGGTGAGCGGGATGCGCCATGTCGCAGTTCGGCTCTCCAATGTAAAGCGTTACCTCGTCCATCTCGGTACCTCCACCATTCTCGACCGATACCCTGACCTCACCGTCGATCCGCTATGAGCGAACGCAAGCCATGCAGGTCGAAGGACAGCTCTCCCGCACGTAGCCGTTCACGCACTCGTGCTTCACGCTCCGCGCGAGCGCGAGCCGCGTCGAGAACGTTGGCGACGCGGTCACGGGGAACGACAACGGCCCCATCTTCGTCGAGCACGACGATGTCGCGGGGTTCGATGCGCGCTCCCCCAACGACGACCGGGACATCGATCTGACCGACCTTCTCCTTGGTTGCACCGCGCACGCGCACGAAGCGGGTCCACACCGGAAGCTCCATCGCACGCAGTTCGTCGAGATCGCGGACCGCGGCATCGACCAAAAGGGCCGCTGCTCCGCGGACCTGAGCCTGAATCGCCAGAAGTTCGCCAACGAGTGCGACCGGTTCGGGTTCCGGCATCGTAATCACGAGCACCGAGCCGGGAAAGACATGCTCCATCACCGCGTGAACCATGAGGTTATCGCCTTGGCCACAGAGAACGGTCAGTGCCTGTCCAGCAACGCGTCGACCAGCGAGGATGGGAATCAAGGGAACATCGATGAGACCCTGCCGCCCCGACGCTTCGTAGACTGTCGCAACACCCAGTTCAGCGAACTCACGGCAGGCTTGGGCGACGAGGGACTCGTGCGCCTGCGGCTCGCGTGTCGTCATGTGGAACCTCCGCGAACGTTCAACCATGACCGAGCAAGGCACGCACGACCAGTGGGGTGACACGTTGAAACGCTTCTGCGTAGCGGATGTCCTTGGCGCCGGAAATGCGCCGTGCATGATTGGCCCGACGTTCCGCAAGCTCAGCATAGTAGTGCTGGAGGTACTGTTGTGACGCCATGACCTGCATCGCAGCGACCTTTTTCTCGAACACTGGCGTGATATCGACGAAGACGTTCGGGACGAAACCACAGAGCTCAGGTTGATGCGGCTCGAAGTAGTACAAAGGTGGCGGCTCGATCGTCTCGAAGGCACTGGCGACGCCTGCACCAGAGGAGAGGAGACGTGCTTGTTGAACAGCCTGGTTAGCGACCGGGTGATCGGGGTTGAAGGGATCGATCGGGGTATGCGTGACGATCGCGTCGGGGCGGAAATCGCGAATGAGCTGGGCGAGTCGCTCGGTCGCCTCGCGATCGACCTCTAGGGGATAGTCACCCAGATCGAAGCTGACGAAGCGTGCGCGGAGTAGGTGGGCTGCACGCTCTGCTTGCTCGTGCCGGATCGCCTTGACTCGCTCGACTGTTTGACCTGGCTCCTTCCACAACTCACCCGACTCCCCGCGTTCACCATAGGAAAGCGCAAGAACGATCGCTTCTCCACCGTTTGCGGTGACCAGCGCGATCACGCCTCCCGCGCGCCAGACGAAGTCGGCGGCGTGTGCACCGACTACCAGCAGCCGTTGGACGCTAGTCATGTACCCCTCCCTTGGGCAAGCCGCACTGTGTTGTGCACTGCCATGATGCGGATCTCTTCCTCGCTGAACCCAGCTTCCAGTAGGCGATCAGCGAACAGAGCGAGGCCGTCCTCGACCGGCGGGTTATCCGGTTGACCGAGATCGGTGCTGAGAACGACCCGGTGCACACCGACTGCACGAATGTGTGCAAAAGTGGTCTCCCACGGCACTTTCCCACTGAACAATGGGGTAAAGCAGTGCTCGAGAAAGGCTCCCGATTCAGCGAGCGCAATCTGGTCCTCGATGGGCAGTGCCTGGGAGGGAAAATCCGGATGCGTCACGATAATATGCCGAACTCCTTCCTCGCGTGCGGCATGGACGACGGCGAAAATCTCATCACGACCGAGGTGTCCGGTTGCGAGAACCAGGTCATGACGAGCGATGATGCGCAGGACAGCTCGCAGTTCCGGTACGACAGCGCCTCGGTCATCGACAACCTCGACCGGGGGAACATCGAATCCCGCCTCGCGCATTTCCTGCTGCAGTCGTGCCCAGTACGGCAGCTTGCTTCCAGTGGCAGCGTGGAGAAGGTGGCGACGTTCGTTCGCCGCATCGACCGTTGGCAACCAAACGATGCGCGCACCTTCCCGGGCTGCGATCTCCACTGCGAGCGGGTTCAGTCCCCCGACCGCACGATTGAGCGTGATCGATCCGAGCACGTCAACACCCGCGACGGCCGAGCGAACAACGGCGGCTCGCTCGGCAGTGGGAACGTAATGCGACTTGATCACATAACCAGCGAGACCGACCTCGCGAAATCGTTGCGCGAGCGCGATATCGTCGATGCGCCGTGGCATGACGTCTGGGCCGGAGTGGACATGGAGATCGTATGCACCACGGACGAGTTCACGCGCTCGCTGGCTTGGAATCGGTAACGCTGCCGTCGTTTCGTGCGCCTTCCCATCGATCGTCAAGAGCGTTTTGGTCAATGCTGCGTTGAAGGCAGCTGACGTCCATGACGTGTACAGTGTAACACAGACGAGGATAACTATTTACGGCTGAAGCTCATGAGAGGAGAGCCCGAGTCTCGGGACTCGGTCTCTCCTCCGGTACGGAACTAAAGCTGCCTAGCAGCGTTCGTGACGAATAGAAAGTCGACCAGTTGGTCGACTGGAACAGTCTGCTTAATCTCTCCGCGCTGCCTCCAGAGCTGTTGTGCTTCTTCCAACTTGGTGATGTCGAACGTCCCGTCCGCAGAAACTCCCGGCCAGGTCATCTGCTCATGGAGCTTATCGTCCTTGAGCGGGGTTCGATGCTTGAGGATAGCTATCACTTCGGCGCGTGCTGCCGGGTCCTTCAATGCTTGCAGATAATAGCGAGCACCTCGCAGATAACCGACGAGGAACGCTTCCAAAAGTGCTGGATCCTTCAGCATCGGAGGACCGACCACGATGACGGAAATGGGGAAGTTGTCACCGACGATGTCGACGATCGCGTCACCGGCAACGAGAGGGACAGCTGCGCCGAGTTGCTTCGTGGCAATCGTTGCGTACGGCTCGACCAATTCTGCCGCCTCAACGGCCCCGTTCTGAAGGGCGGTCGGCATATCCGGTAGGCGGATCAATTGCAGCTTCACGTCGTCCAGAGTGAGATTGCCTGATTCCAGTACCTTCTTGAGCTCGAGGAGATCGATGCCTGCGTCGCTGGGCATCGCGAGCGTTCGTCCACGGAGGTCTGATACCGAACGCGCTCCTCGATCGTAGAGTTGCTTGGTAACCGCGTAGATGTGAAAGACATTCCCGCGACGCAATGCTCCCTCACCTACTACGATGGTGACTTCGACACCTTGGGTTCGTGCGTTGACGGGTGCTGCCTGAATTGCGCCGCTGAACAGGTCCAATTGCCCCACCGCGACGAGTGGGATCACCTCACCGGGTGTGCCTTGCGTCGTCACGAGTTCGACGTCGAGTCCGACGTCTTTAAAGAACCCCTTCTCGACGGCAATGAAATTGCCAGCTTCTTCAGTGGCGAGAGCCACGCGCACCTTGAGTTTGCGAGTTCGGCTGACGGTGGGGAGAGCTGTCAGTGTTGCAGCGGGGGCAGGGATGGTGCTGCTGTGGGACTGGGTGCTGTTCCGGTAGCGGGCGTGACCGCCGACGTCGAAAGCACAGTAGTCCGGGTTGGTACTTGGTTGCTCCCGCATGCGGAGAGCAACGAGCCGATGAAGGCGAAGGTGGTGGTACCAACCAACCCGCGGAGGAAATGACGACGCGTGATCATCGCTCGATCCATTTCCGTCCTCCTCAGGGTTCTGCTCGACCGCGTCTTTGGACGTTCTCGGTCTCAACGCGGTGGTATGAACTCATCGGGTTCGGGTGCCAGCCGCAGTCCCTCTCGAGAAGCATCACCCCCCTCTCGGTAGAAAGAACTTGCTCGACTGCATGAAGGCCGATAATTTCGCTTCAAATGATGCAATGAGTGAGTTGTAATGACAGTATATAGGAATGATTGATGGTGAATGTCGAAAAGTGACTTTTCTCTGGATAGCTATATCAAAGCTCGAACTTGTGCCCGTTCTGTATATCTGAATAAACAACGAACATGGGCAAGAATCAGAATACTGTGCTTTGTTCGCAGAGTCAAGCAGGGATGTCGTCCGACATCCCTACGCCGATGAACCGTTCTCTGATACGAGCGACAAAGGAGCCCGGGCGAGCAGCATGCGCTCCTCGCGCCGATGAGTGACCGCTTTGCCCCACTTGATCGACGGATTCGGTACCTTTCCCGCGATCGAAGACCGCGGCGGCAAAACCGAGGCGTTTCGCCTTCGTCCAAGTCGAGAGAGTATGTCCCCTGGGCCGTGGCGACCCAGGGGATTCTCTGGGCTGATCAACTTCAATGCTTCAACTCGAGCGGCGGGTACGGGCGACTTGCTCGCGGTAGCGGCGGGCTGGTTCGGCGTAGGGGGCCGGACCGACCGTCACCCACACCTCGGTCTGCACGTGCTGCTCGACCGACGGCTTGCGCGAACCGCCGTTCGGCTCCCCCCAGACCACGCGCAGCCGCGTCCCCTCCTGGGCATACTCCGCGCGCACCGTCGCCAGCGAGAGCACTCGCGCCTCGTTCGAGGAGAAGCCGGTGAACATGGCAAAGCCGACGACCTCCCCGGCTTCGTTGAGGACGGCGTCGTACAGCCAGGTCGCGTACTGGGCCAAGGGGAGATCGAAGTCCTTGTAGCGCTGGCCCTTGGGATGCGTGACGAGACTGCTGATGACGCGCGCGGCCTCCTCCGGATCCCAGACCAGCGTCACCTTCTTGCGGTGCGGCTGGTCCTTGAGCTGTTCCAGGGCTGCGCGGCCGACGAAGTCGTG
>NZ_JBRBZA010000004.1:0-22196 GCF_053493975.1 Thermomicrobium sp. | reverse complement strand
CATAGAGTTGGACATTCCCGTTCGGGAGCTGGACGAGGTGGTGGGCGAACGTCTCTCCGTCCAAGCAGCCGCGCGCTCGTGCCTTCTCGTAGACGGCGGGAAGATCATCGACTGTCAAGGCGAAGTGCGCATAACGCCGTGCTTCTTCCGGCCGTTCGAAGATGTGGAGCTGAAGGTCACCGATCCGCAGCCATTGCACCGGATGCCCAAAATTGGGCGTCGGGATCCGCTCGAGACCGAATACCTCTTCGTAGAAACGCACCGACTCCTCGAGATTTTTCGCGACGATACTGACGTGATTCAGGCTCCGTGCGGCCATGGTTCCAGCTCCTTCCGGTTCCGTCACTCACCCGACGCTCGGGAACAGCTGAAGCGTAGCAGGGTGCGGGGAACTGTGGAAAGGGAATCGAAAGACGCGTGCCACTGTCCTGCTCGTCAACGGCGGCTCAACAAGACACGACCGGTGATCCAGGCGATGACGATGGCCAGGAAGAGCACGATGAGGAGCACGATTTCTGCACTTCCGAGGGACGGAGGAAGGTCCGCGCGAGAGGCCTCTGAGCCGGGTAAGGCGGTGAGGAGGAACAGGGCGGCTGCGACAGCGAGGATCAGGGCGAGGATCGCGGAGCAGCCGACTGCGATCCCTTCGAAAAGGTAACGGAGGAACATCGCGGCTTTTCCCGTTCCTGTCTCGCGGAACGCTGACCGAATGGTAGCAGGCGCGACGGACCGCCGCCGACCGAGGTATCCTCGCTCCTCGTGTCGACCCGACGAGCGTCGTCCGCATCGGCGGCTCTCCAGGGCTGGGCGCGGTTCCTGTCCATGACCCATCTCGACCGCTCGGCGAAACGAGCCGGAGACGCCGGCAGCGGCCAGGGGACAGCTCACTGATCTCACCCTCAGGAGCAGCTCACGGTTCGCAGCCCATCAGCGAAGACGGTCAGCGCGCGCTCGAGTTGCTCCCAGCTGATGGTGAGCGGCGGCTGGAAGCGGACCACGTTCCCCTCTTGCCCGCCGACCCCGATGAGGACCCCGTGTTCGCGGCAGTAGGCGCGCAGAGCGGCGGCCTGCTTGGCTGCTGGCTGTTTCGTGCGACGATCAGTGACCAATTCCACGCCGATCATCAGTCCGAGTCCACGCACATCGCCGATCAGGGTGTGCTCGGCCGCGAGTTCGCGGAGCTGAGCCAGCACCTGCTCACCCTTGCGGGCAGCCTGACCGGGCAAGTCTTCTTCCAGCATGACCTCGATATTGGCGAGCGCCGCCGCGCAGGAAACCGGGTTGCCGCCGAAGGTCGAGAGGTGCTCGCCGGGCTGGAAGGCATCGGCGATCTCGGCGCGGGCGATGCAGGCCGAGAGCGGGAAGCCATCGGCGATCCCCTTGGCCATGACCATGATATCCGGCTCGACGCCGTAATGCTCGATGGCGAAAAGCTTGCCGGTGCGACCGAAGCCGCTTTGCACTTCGTCGACGATGAAGAGGATGCCGTAGCGGTCGAGCACGTCCTTGACGTAGCGGAAATAGTTGGCCGGTGGCACGATGATGCCGCCCTCGCCCAGCACCGGCTCGGCGATGAAGGCGGCGACGTTGCCGGACGTTTGGTACTTGATCGCCCACTCGACCATTTCGGCGCAGCGCTGGGCGAGGATCTCCGGATCGTCGGTCCCGAAGGGGTTGCGGTAGAGGTAGGGTGCCGGAGCGAACGCGATGCCAGGAAGATACGGTCCCCCGCGCTTCTTGCGCAGCATGTTGCCGGTGACCGAAAGGGTGCCGACCGTGCGCCCGTGGAAGGAGTGAGTCAGCGCGATGAACTCGTTCCGTCCAGTGTAGGCCTTGGCCATGCGGAGCGCTGTTTCGATCCCCTCGGCCCCGCTGTTACCGAAGAAGGTCTTCCTGAGTGCACCCGGCGTGATCTGGGTGAGCCGCTCGGCAAGGTCGGCGACCACCGGCACGTGATAGACGTAGCTGGCGGCATGCACCAGTTTGTCGGCCTGCGCTTTGGCGGCCGCGATCACCTTGGGATGACAATGGCCAGCGTTGGTGACGGCGATCCCGGCGAAGCAGTCGATATATTCGCGTCCCGCACTGTCGATGACGGTCGCACCACTCGCTCGCTCCACCACGACCGGCTCCACTGCGGCCACGAAGCTCGTGCAGACGTACTCGCGATACTTCTCGATCGTTTCCATCGGCGGCTCCCCTCGGTTTCTGGATCGGAACCGGCAAAAACGTTCCTGATCGCTCGACTCATTCTACCCGACCGGCGAAGCCCGTCTTCAACCGGACAGTCAGGAGCATGGTAGCATCGTCGAAGTGTGGGGGAGCAGATGGCAGCAGCGCATCGCGGACAACCGGTAGGGAGCGAGCGCAGGGGCATCCTCTATTCGTTGCGAACATATCCGGCGTTCCGGCTCTTGTTCGGGACGACCCTGACGACGAACGCGGCCTTCTGGATGTGGTCGCTCTTGATCGGCTGGCTGGCGCTGGTCCTCACCGATTCTCCCTTTTTCGTCGGCTTGACTGGTTTTCTCAACGGGATACCGATGCTCGTGGTCAGTTTACCGGCGGGAGTGCTGATCGATCGGCTGGATCGCCGGCTGGTTTTGCTCGCCGCGCAAGTCGTCGTCGCGCTGGTCACCGTCGGACTCGTCCTTCTCCTCTGGCTGGAGCGGTTGGAGCCCTGGCAGTTGCTCTTGGCGGCGTTCGTCTCCGGGGCGGGTATGGCAGTTGTGTTCACGACGAGGAGTGCCTTGGTCGCCAACCTGGTCAGGCGCGAGGCGCTGGCCAATGCGGTTGCCTTGATCTCGACTGCACAGAATGCGCCGCGCATCGTCGGCCCGGCATTGGCAGGACCGCTCGTCGGCGCGGTCGGGCTGACGGGAGCCTTCGCGGTCTGCGCGTTGTTTCAGGTTGCGTCGGTCGGTATCACGTGGCGCTTGCCAGCTGTGCGACCCGTGGGGAACCGGTCGCCGTTCTGGGGAGCGTTCGTCGAGGGTCTGGTGGCGGTCTGGCGGCGCGAACAGCTCCTGGCCCTGATGGCGCTGGCGACCTTACCAACGCTGCTCATTTTCCCTTACATGAACCTTTTGCCCGTTTTCGCGCGGGACGAGCTCGGGTTAGGGGCGACCGGTCTGGGCGTGCTGATGGCCCTGAATGGGCTCGGTGCGGTCATCGGATCGGTCGCGGTCGCCGCCCGGCGAGAGTGGGGAGAATCGCCGCGCGTACTCGTGGCGACGGTGCTGCTGTTCGCGGCGGCAGTGTTCGCCTTTGCGCAGACGAGCGTGCCCTGGCTGGCAGCGGCCTTCCTCTCGATCGCCGGGGTGATGGGAGCAGTCTACATGGCGACGACGAATACGTTGCTGCAGTTGGCCGTGGAGGACGACATCCGCGGTCGCGTGCTGAGCGTCTATCTCTTGACCTGGGGGCTGCTGCCGATCGGGACATTGCCGGCCGGAGCAGTCGCTGATCGTTGGGGTGCACCGTTGGCGGTGAGCCTGCTCGTGGTGCTGGCAGTTCTCGCCATCGGTGCGGTGGCGCTCCGCTTCCCGCTGCTGCGCCGACCGTCGCTCGTGTCCGAGCAGCGTTTTTCGGCCGGCACTGGCCGGTCATGAGGGTGCCGAGCGATGCGGTGGGTGATTCCTCGCCCGTGGGTGGTACGCCAGCCGGCGCTGCGTGCGGTGCTGGGCTTGACGCTGCTCGCTGGCTTGGTGACAGGGGTCGTCGTTCCGTTTCTCTCCTTGGTGGCGCGCGAGAAAGGAGCCTCTTACGGGGCAGTCGGCCTCATGGCATCCGGCTTCCTCTTGGCACAACTCGCGTTTCAGTTTCCGGCCGGGGCGCTGGCCGACCGCATCGGGCGAGCCAAACCGGTGGCCGCTGGTCTCGCGATCGAGGGGCTGGCTACCGCTGGTTTTGCGGTCGTCGAGACGCCGGCGCTGTTCATCGCCTTGCGTGTTTTGCAGGGTGTGGGTCTCGCACTGATCTATCCGGCGGTGCGAGCGCTCATCGCTGATCTGACGCCACTCGAACGGCGCGGCGAGGCGTACGCGGCCTTCTGGGGTGTCCTGAACGTCGGGTGGTTGCTCGGGCCGGCTGTCGGCGGGCTCTTGGCTGCGGTCGTCGGGAAGACACCGCTCGTCGTCGCGAGCGGTTTGAGTGAAGCTGCCCTGGCCCTCCCGGCTTGGTTCGCCTTCCGGCGCTTTCGTTTGCCGGAGCCGGCGAGGAAAGCAGACGCACCGGGCAGCCAGCGAGGGGCGCGACTCTTGGGCACGGCACTGTTGGCAGCGATGTTGCTCGCCTTCGGCTTCGAGGTGCCGGTCGGAATCTTCACGGGGATCTGGAGCATCTATCTCAGTGAGATCGGCGCTACCGAGTTGGAATTGGGGCTCTCGTACACCGCCTTCTCGGTGGCCAATCTCGTCACGCTCCCGCTGGGTGGCAAATTGGCCAACCGGCGGCCGCGTTGGCGGCGGGTGCTCGGCCTGGCGGTCCTGCTCGGTCTCGTCGTGCTCGGATACGGTATCCCCTCGGTGCCCGTCCTCCTGCTGCTCGGTGCGCTGGAGGGGGCGATCGCCGGACTGTTGACGCCGACGGTGGATGCCTATCTCTCGGCGATCGCCGGTGCGCAGCAGCAGGGCCGGGTGCAGGGGGCGTACACGACGGCCGGCATGAGCGGGGCAGCGTTGAGTGCCCTGGGAAGTTCGGTTCTCTATTCTTGGGGTCACTGGGTGCCGTTCCTAGTGGCAGGGACGGCGCTGGCGAGCCTGGCGTTTCCTGCAGCACTCCTCATGCGGCGGACCGAGCAGCGGGCGGTCCGAGAAGTCACGCTCGAAACGGTGGTCCAGTGATACGGAAAGGACAGATGTGTGCGGCGAGTCGAAGTACCGTTCATCGTCTATTGGGGTGATGCCGATCCGGGTGAGCTCATCTTCTATCCGAACGTGTTCCGCTACGTCATGCAGGCGGAACATGCCTTGTTTTGGGGACTCGGCTACACGCGGCAGAAAATGCAGGAGTGGGGGATCGTCAATCCGCGCGTGCATGTGGAGGCGGATTATCGTCGGCCGCTCTGGGTGCACGATCGGGGCGTCTGTCGCTTGTGGGTGAGCAAGCTCGGCCGCTCGTCTCTCCGGCTCGACTTCGCGCTGGTCAAGGACGGCGAGGACGAGCCAGCTGTCACCGGTCATCTGGTGCAGGTCTTCGTCGACTCGCGTACGATGCGTCCGGTGCCGATACCGGAGGAACTGCGAGAGGCCCTGGCAGCGGAGGAACCGGTGGATGAGGCTGCCGAGTCACGATGTGCGGAATAGCGTCGCGGCGCTCGTGGTATCCTCGTGGGTCGGAATGCGGGAGGAGCGAGGATGGCGGGGAAGCCGCGTGCGTTCTCGGGAATCCAGCCGACTGGTGGCATCCACCTGGGGAACTATCTGGGAGCGATCCGGAACTGGGTGCTGCAGCAGGATCAGTATGACAATATCTTCAGTATCGTCGACCTGCACGCGATGACGATCCCCTACGATGCGCGTGAGCTCCGGCAACGGACGCTCGAGGTGGCGAGCGTGCTCCTGGCAGCCGGGATCGATCCGGAGCGCTCGATCCTGTTCGTGCAGTCGGATGTCCGGGAGCACACGGAACTGTGCTGGATCCTGGGCACGTTGGCGACGTTCGGTGAGCTGCGGCGGATGACGCAATTCAAGGAAAAGTCGAAGGGGAACGAGCGCGTCGGGGCAGGGTTGTTCTTCTATCCGGTACTTCAAGCAGCGGATATCTTGCTCTACGACGCAGCGGTCGTCCCCGTCGGTGAAGACCAGAAGCAGCACATCGAGCTGACGCGCGACTTGGCGATCCGGTTCAACAACACGTTCGGCGAGACGTTCGTGATCCCGGAGCCGGATATCAAGCCGGCTGGGGCGCGCATCATGTCGTTGACCGATCCGCTCAAGAAGATGAGCAAGAGCGACCCGGATCCGGACAGCCGCATCGAGTTGCGGGATCCACCGGAGGTGATCCGTCGCAAGATCCGCAAGGCAGTGACTGACTCGGAAACGGTGATCCGCTACGATGAGGAGCGCAAGCCAGCGATCTCCAATCTGCTCACGATCTATTCGCTCCTCTCCGGTATTCCGATCCCGGAACTGGAAGAGCGGTATGCCGGGAAAGGATACGGGCAGTTCAAGCAGGACTTGGCTGAAGTGATCATCCAGGCGCTAGCACCGATCCAACAGCGACTGGAGGAACTGGTCGCCCAGCCCGGGATCGTGATCCGCACGCTGCACGAGGGTGCCGCCAAGGCGCGGGAACTGGCTGCGGCCAAGATGGCCGTCGTGCGCGAGCGGTGCGGACTCGGGCTCCCGGCGCTGGACTGAGCGAGGAGCGCCCGCAATGAGCGAAGCGTCGATGGCCAGTGTCGTCCAGTGGGACGCGCTCCCGGTGGAGTCCCCTCGCCCCGGTATCGTCCGGCAGACGCTGCACGGCGACCGGCAGACCGTGGTTCGCTACCGGTACGCTCCCGGATCGGTCTTTCCCGTCCATGCGCACCCCGAGGAACAGGTAACGATGGTGCTGCGCGGGATGCTGGCGCTGGAGGTCGCGGGCGAGGAGGCGATCTGCGGCCCTGGCACCGTCGTGGTCATTCCCGGCGGAGTGCCCCATGGCGCACGTGTCCTGGGTGATCAAGAGGTGGAGACACTCAATACGTTCGTACCGCGGCGCACGAGCGCGCCGTAGGCGGAGCGAAAGGAGCGAGGACGATGGCGATCGAATCGATGGTCAAGAAGTTGAAGCGGCAAGCTGCCAAGCGCGTCAACCAACGGCTCAAGCAGCCTAAGCACAGCGTGCCACACCGTTACCCGTTCAAGTATCGCCAGACGTCGCGGGGACGCGTGCCGTTGACTGCCGAGGATGCGCTCGCCATGATCCGCTGGCGAGCAGCGCGGCGGGCCCGCAAGACACAGACGCAACAACAGGGCTGAAAGCCTCCGGCTCCTCGCGAGCATTCGTCGAGCGCTGCCCGGACCTCATTCGGGTGAAGCTTCGGTTCTATCCAGGGGTGCCGAGTTGGGGACGCTCCGAAGTTCGTGCGTCTTCGGATGATACTGTCCGGCCAAATCGTCTTCGTGGACGAGCGGTCGGATGCCGGAGAGATACGCAGCGCGGCCGAGCAAGTGCGCAGCGAGCGGGGTGGTCAAAAGGAAGAAAAGACTCACCAACAGGGCGTGGAGCAGCGCCGAGAGATTCCCGAGCAGCAAACCGGTCGCCGCAACGATCAGCAGGATGCCCAGTGTCCCCGCCTTGGCGGCGGCCTGCATGCGGGTATAGAAGTCCGGCATGCGCAGTAGGCCGATGCCAGCGATCATCATGAGGAGCGAGCCGAGCAGCGCCAGGAGACCAGCCAGCACGGTCATGGTTCGCGTGTCCTCCGCTCGATGAGCGAGGCGAAAGCGACTGTGCTCAGGAACGCGATGAGGGCGAGCACGATCGCGATGTCGACGATCGACAGCAGTTCGAGTGTCGCACCCAGCAAGAGAAGCAGGCCGACGACCAGCGAGGCCATGAAGTCGAGCGCGATGACCCGGTCCGGAATGCTGGGGCCACGGACTACCCGGACGAGGGCGAGCAGAAGTCCCACCGTGAGCAGCAGCATGCTGAGGGTGATCAGTGGCGAGACACCGGACAAGCCGATCAGTCGCTCGCTCATCGCAGAACCTCCAGAAGACGAGCCTCCAAACCGCGCTTCACGTCGGTCAGGAATGTCTGCCGATCGCGAGCGTACATGGCGTGAACATAAAGTGTTCGGCGGTCGGCCGAGATATCCAGTGAGAGGGTTCCCGGGGTGAGCGTGAGAAAGTTCGCCAAGAGCGTAATCTCGGTCTCGGTGGCAGCATCGAGCGGAACGGCGATAATGCGGGGAGTGGCGCGCAGGCGCGGAGTGATGACGTCATAAGCGACCTGAAGCGAGCTCAGGAGGAGTTCCGCGAAGAAAAAAGCGACGAAGCGCAGTCCTCGCAGGATGCGTCCGCTGTACCGAGGAGTGCCCCAGAGCGGCTCGAGCGTGGCGAGCACGAGAAACCCGAGCACATAGCCGAGCAGCAGCTGGGGAACGGTGAAGCGGCCGACCGCCATAGCCCAGACGAGGGCGAGCAGAAGATTGAGCAGGAACAGCGTCATGGTACACCTCCGATCGATGCACATGTGGGTGATCCGAGTTGGTCGAGCACGGCTCGCTGGTAGGCCTGGAGATCGAGTAGTTGGTCTGCCGCGCGAGTCGCCAAAACCAGGAGCGGCTCGCTGGCGGTGCCGAGCAGAACCGTCACTGCCGCGAGCACGAGGACCGGCAGCAGCAGGCGCACCGAAAGTGGCTGGTGTGGCGAAACCTCGACCGGTAGCGATTTCCAAAAAGCCTCGTTCCAGATCTTGAGCATGGAGAGAAGCGTAAACAGGCTCACGATGACCGCGATGGCGGTCGCCCAGTAGGCACCTGCGGCCAACCCAGCGCGGATGACCAGCAGCTTGGCCAGAAAGCCGGAGAGCGGTGGAAGGCCGGCCAAGGAGAGCGCCGGGACCAAAAAGAGGAGTCCCAGCCAAGGACGAGCACGGTAGAGGGCGCCGAGGTCGCTGAGTCGGCTGCTTCCCCCGAGTCGTTCGATCAGACCGCCGATGAGAAACAGGTTGGTCTTCACCACGATGTGGTGGACGAGATAGAAGACGCTACTGGCGAGACCGAGCGGGGTCAGCAGCGCGAGACCGAAGATCATGTAGCCGAT
Organism: Thermomicrobium sp.; assembly: GCF_053493975.1. Classification (NCBI taxonomy): domain Bacteria; kingdom Pseudomonadati; phylum Thermomicrobiota; class Thermomicrobia; order Thermomicrobiales; family Thermomicrobiaceae; genus Thermomicrobium; species Thermomicrobium sp. The sequence goes on along the minus strand of NZ_JBRBZA010000004.1, from coordinate 13,437 downwards.
CTGGCTGACGATATGGAAGGACAGGATGCGTCGGACATCTTGCTGGGCCAGTGCGCCGAGCACACCGGTCAGCATGGTCAGGGCGGCGCAGACCAAGAGGAGACGATGCGACCAACCGGGATCGTGAACGAAGAGGAGCGTGAAGACGCGGATGAGGGTGTAGACGCCGACCTTCGTCAAGAGGCCGGCGAAGAGTGCCGAGACCGGCACCGGCGGCGTATGGTAGGAAGCAGGGAGCCAGAAGAAGAGCGGGAAGACCGCTGCCTTGATGCCGAAGGCGATCCCGAAGAGAACGGCGAGAAGATCCAGCACGAGCGGGTCGATGCCGAGTACCGCTCGGCTCAGGTGTGCGAAGTTGAGCGTGCCGGTCACGCCATAGAGGACGCCGACCGCGCTCAGGAAAAAGGCGGAGGCGAGCAGGTTCAGGGCGACGTACTTGAGTCCACCTTCGACCTGCCCTCGCTCGGCACCGAGGACGAGCAACACGAACGAGGACATCAGGAGAACCTCGAACCAGACGTACAAGTTGAAGATGTCGCCAGTGAGGAACGCGCCGTTGACGCCGAAGAGCAAGGCGAAGATGAGCGGATAGTACCCGAGGCGCTCCCGGGCGGGATCGATCCAGGCGGTGGAATAGAGCACGGTCGCCCAGGCGACGAGCGTGCAGACGAGCAGCATGAGGGCGCTGAGTAAGTCGGCCACCAGGACGATGCCGTAGGGTGGTGGCCAGGAACCGATCGAAACGACGAGAATGCCACTTCGGACGACCTGCAGGGTCAACCCGCTGACGAGCACGAGGAGAACGGTCGCGCTGGTTACCGCGACGAGGTGGCTCGTCCGACGGCTGTGACGAGTCGCGAAGAGCAGAAGACTCGATCCGAGTGGGAGGAGAAGTGGGAGCGTCAGGAGGAGACCCATGCGCGCTCCTCCTCTCCCCGAACCAAGCCGTCCTCCTGGTCCGCCGTGATCGGTCGATGAGCAGGAGCCGGTACCTCGCCGAGCCGATCGGTCGCCGTCAGGTCGTCCAAGTCATCGCTGCGGAGCGCCCGGTACGTCCGGTAGACGAGTGCGACCGTGAAGACCAGCACACCGAAACTGATGACGATGGCCGTCAAGATGAGGGCTTGCGGAAGCGGGTCGGCGCTGGGGAATGGGACCGTCGTTCGATCCTCCGGAACGAGGGGCGGACGCCCACGCACGAGACCACCGGAGAGAAAGATCAAGAGATTCGCTCCGTTTCCCAACAAGATCAGGCCGACGAGCATCTTGACGATGCTGCGGCGCAACAAAAGGTACAACCCAGCGCCGTACAAGACTCCGATCATCGCAACGAAGAAGAGTTCCATCGGTCACTCCTCAGCAAAAGCGAAGAGCATGGTCAGCGTCGCCCCGATGACTGTCACGTACACCCCGATATCGAAGATGAGCGGTGTGCCGAGATCGACGCGGAGGTTGCCGGGAAGGGGCACGCCGATCCACAAGCCGGTGAGGAAGGGCGTCCCGCTGATCCAAGCGATGAGGCCGCTCGCTGCGGCGAACGCGAGGCCAATGGCGACCAACATCAGCGGTCGTACGCGGAGGAGTCGCTGGGCTGTGCGCAGGCTGTAGCCGAAGGTGAGGAGGGCGAAACCGGTGGACGCGATCAAACCACCAGCGAAACCACCTCCTGGTTCGTGATGCCCGCGCAAGAGCAGGAAGAGGCTGAACAGCAAGAGGAGCGGCGAGATCCAGCGGACGGCCGTCCGCAAGATGATCGAGGGAAGGGTGCTCACGTTCCTTCCTCCTTCTGCCGACGCCGGAAGAGCAAGGCGGTCACCCCGAGACCGGCCAAGCCCAGCACGGTGATCTCGCCGAGCGTGTCCAGGGCGCGGAAGTCGACCAAGATGACGTTGACGACGTTCCGGCCATGTGCCGCTGGGTAGCTCTCCTCGAGGAAGAAGGCAGAAATCCGCTCGCCCGCGGGGGAACCGATCATCAGGAGCGCGAAAAGGCTCATCGTCATCCCAAAGAGGACGGCGACGATCGCATCGCGGACACGGGCGCTGGTCGTCGAGAGGCGGGCATAGCGCGGCAGGCGATAGAAGGCGAAGACGAGGAGGACGACGGTCAAGGTATCGACGAGTACTTGCGTGATCGCGAGATCCGGTGCGCTGAAGCGAGCGTAGAGCACGGCGAGGCTGAAACCGAGAGCGCCGAGTGCCGCGATGGCAGCGAGTCGCTCGGTGGCACGGACTGCCACGAGGGTAGCGACGAGGATGATGAGTGCCAAGCTCGCGTCGACCACGTCGATCGCTGACAGGTGCGGTCGAGGCCAGCTGGTGACGAGCTCGGCACGGTGCCGGTCCACAGCGAACGCCGAGAGCGCGACGAGCGTCAGCACCGTGACCATGACGTAGATGCGCAAGTAGCCGCTCTGTAAGAGCTGTGTCTGCCGGATAGCCACGCCGTTGATGACCGCCAGCGTTCGGAAGTACCAGCTCTCGCTCCCCCACGCCGCGAGAGCTTCGGCTGTTGGGCTCCACGGTTCAGTCGTGCGGAGTCGGTCGCCGAGTCGAAGAGCGATCGGCCAGCCGATGGCGAGCGCCCCACCGAGAAGCAGGACGAGCAGGCTCAGGCCGACTGCAGGGGTGAGGCCGTGCCACAGGGCGAGCTTGACACTGGTCGGCTCATGGCCTGACAGGCTGGCGACGACTGCACTCGCCAATGGGCCGAGGGAACTAGCGAGAAGACCGGAGAGGAACGCGGCGGCACCCAACAGCGCGGGAGCAGCTAGGAGTTCCCAGGCTGGAGCGTGCGCGTGCTCGGGTGCTGGCCTCGGCTGGCCGACGAAGGGTCGCGCGAGGATCCAAGCGACCGCTGTCTGCCCGCTGAGCGCGGCGAGCAAGACGAGTAGGCCAGGGAGTGGCAGCTCGTGCCAAGAGGCCTCGAGCACGAGTTCCTTCGCGACGAAAGAAAGTGCCGGTGGTAGACCCGCTGCAGCCAGGACGACGAGAACTGCCGCGGCCGCGAGCCAGGGGGAAAGGCGAACGAGTCCGCCGAGGCGATCGAGCGCGCGCTCGCCTGTCGCATGGTCGATGGCGCCAGCGAGCAAGAAGGCTCCTCCCTTGTAAAGTGCGTGAGCCAGCAAGAAAAGAGTGAAGGGGAGCCAACCAGGCTCGCCGAAGCTGAGCAGGAAGACGAGCGTCCCGAGGGCGCTGATCGTGCTGTAGGCGAGCAACCGCTTGAGATCGCGCTGCTGGACGGCGAGGAGGGCGCCAACGAGGGCGGTCGCTCCTCCCACCACACTCAGGCTCGGCTGCCACCAGGGGTGTTCGCCGAACGTGGGGGCCATCCGCGCCAACAAGTACACGCCGGCCTTGACCATGGTCGCCGAATGGAGATACGCGCTCACGGGGGTGGGAGCTTCCATGGCGTTGGGAAGCCAGAAGTGCAACGGCACCTGAGCCGACTTGGCTGCAGCACCGAGCAGGATCAAGAGAAAAGCAGTGGTCACCAGCCCGTCGGCAGCGAGCGGGCCGAGAGCGAGGATTTCGCTCAGGCGCAGGCTGCCGGTTCGCTGCGCGAGGATGAGGAGACCGGTCAAAAGGGCGAGCCCGCCGCTTCCGGTGACGATCAAGGCCTGCGTCGCACTGGTGCGTGCTCGCTCGCGTTCGTTTTCCAAACCGATCAGGAAGAACGACGTGATGCTGGTGAGTTCCCAGAAGACGAACAGGAGAATCACGTCATCGGCGAGCACCAAGCCGAGCATCGCTGCCTCGAAGGCGAGGAGTGCGACCCAAAAGGCCTGGCGTCGTGGATGATGTGCGAGATAGGAGACCGCATAGAGCGCGATGAGTGCACCGATGCCAGTGATCAGGAGCGCGAACAGGAGACCCAGCCCGTCCAAGCGGACCACGAGATCCGAACCGAGCGTGGGGAGCCACGAGAGTACTTCGATGCGTGTGGATCCGCGCGTCACGGTGGGTAGCTGGCTTGCGTACCACACGAACAGGATGAAGGAGGTGAGTGCTGCCAGATAGCCGAAGCGGGCAGCGAGTCGCCTCCCGAGCCAAGGGGCGAGAACCGCCAAAACGAACAACGATGCGAGACCTGCGAGCACGAGCCCTCCTCTGACGCTCGTCACCTCAGCGTGCGATGGTGCGTGCGAGAGGCTCGCTGCTCCCTCGAGCGTGGTGCCCGAGCCTCCTCGCGAGGCGACCGCCAACTACGCAGCGGCCGCCTCGCGGGAAGACCCGACACGGGGCTCCGTGCACGGTCGCCGGCCAGTGTATCGTGGAGAGAACGCGCCGGGCAAGAATGGGTGGAAGAGAGGCAGGTGAGGCATCGGCACGCGCCTCTCGGGAAGACCAACGTCGTACACTGCTCGTGGTGCGTGGCTCGCCGGGCGAGCATCGGCAAAGGAGCGGGGAAGGGAGTCGAACGTGCTCCGTCAGATCGATCATCTGGTCGTTTTGGTGCCGGACCTCGAGACGGCCATCGAGGAGTATCGTCGAGCCGGTTTTTCGGTCGTACTGGGTGGAACGCACCCCACGGGAACGCAGAACGCGCTGATCGGTTTCAGCGACGGTGCCTATCTGGAACTCCTGGCCTTTTACGAGGACAACCCGGCTCACCGCTGGCACCGCTTTCGCACTGCGGGAGGGGGGATCATCGATCTCTGCGTCCTGGTCGAGGGTGTCGAGGCGGAATGCCAGCGACTCGAGCGAGCCGGTTTCGGCTACCAGTTGACGGCAGGGAGCCGGACGCGCCCGGATGGATTCACGATCGCGTGGAAGAATGCGACGCCCCCGGACGAGTTGACAGGTCAGCTGCCGTTCCTGATCGAAGACGTGACCCCGCGCCGAGAGCGCGTGCCGCATGGCCAGCAGGCGGAGCACGCGAATGGGGCCCGGGGTGTCGCCGAAGTGGTGATTGCCGTCCGTGACCTTGCGCCAGCCGTCAGTGCCTGGCGAGCGCTCCTCGAGACTCCAGGGGAGGCCAGTGACGATCCAGTCTTGGGGATTCCCGTCCATCGCTTCGCGCTCGGCCCGCATCGCGTCTCGCTCACGGTCGGTCCTCACCCGCTGGTCGAAGAGCGACTCGGGCGAGCTGGTCCTGGGCCGCTACTCGCGCGTCTGTGGGCCTGGGCCACGGCAGAAGTGACGCTCGGACAGGCCCGTTTCGTCCTGCAGCGACTGGAGCGCTAGCGCTCCTCCCGTCCCATCCAACGGGGGACAGCGATCGGTGGCTGATATGTCAGGAGCGCCGCGACGGCTTCCTCGGGGTCATCGGTCACGATGAGAAGGCCGGCGTGTTCGGGGGCGATGAACCCCTCGTCGATCGCGTGACGCACGCTCGCCAGCAGATGGCGGTAATAGTCGCCCGAGTTGAGCAGCACGACTGGTTTGGTGTGGATACCGAGCTGTGCCCAGGTCACGATCTCGAAGAGTTCGTCGAGTGTGCCGAAACCTCCTGGCAGGGCGACGAAGCCATCAGCCAAGTCGGACATGAGCGCTTTGCGTTCGTGCATCGTCCGCACGATGTGGAGACGCGTGAGATTGGGGTGGGCGAACTCGCGTGCCATCAGGACTTCCGGGATGACACCGATCACGTCGCCGCCCGCTTCCAGCGCGGCATCGGCGACGACACCCATGAGGCCGATGCTGCCGCCGCCGTAGACGATGCCGATCCCGCGCTCGGCGAGCAGTCGGGCCAGGCGTTGCGCATGCAGCCGGTAAACAGGGCGATTGCCGAGGCGCGACCCACAAAAAACGCAGACACGCTCGAGCGGCACTCTCCGGTCTTCCATCGTTCTCGGGTTCCTTCCGTTGCGGGGGCGCGATGCCCCGGTCCGCTGAGTGTACCCTGCTGATCGCTGTCGTGAAAAGCCGTATCGGGAGGCGTTGTCTCCCTGAGTGGATGCGAGCGTCTGCGGGGCACACGCGCTTTCTGATAGACTGCCCAAGAGAACGAGGAGGATCGTACCAGATGGTGCAGGTCATCGATCCGATCCGCGACCGGGCTGGTCTCGAGCGGAAGCTGGCGACGACGTCCTATCACGTCGATCGCGAGCGCGCGCACATCTGGATCATCGATCCCGACGTCTGTCTCCAATGCGAGCGGCAGCAGTGCATCGTCTGCTGTCCAGCAGCGTGCTACACGCCGCTCCCGGATGGTCGGGTCAAGTTCTCCTACGAGGGCTGCGTCGAGTGCGGGACCTGCCGGATCGTCTGTTACGAGTTCCGCAATATCGCTTGGACGTACCCGCGTGGTGGTTTCGGCGTCCAGTACCGATACGGCTGAAGGGCGTGCTGCAGCGTACTCGGTAGCGTCCGTGCTCCGCTGTGGTACGTCCCATCCTCTCCGATCGCCACTGGTGCAGGAGCGAACTGCGTCCGAGGCTCCGACGCGATGCAGTAAGTGGGACGAGCCGTTCTCTCGCCTCGGCAACGCTCTGGGATCGTGCAGCGCGCGAAAGACGCACGTTGCTCCGCGAATACGTTCTCGGTTCGGTGAGACAACATGCAGTCCCTCGGTTCGAGAGCGCGCGAGCGTTGCCTGAGCATGCGCTTGCACTCTTGCGCCCTGGCGGGCGCTCGGCCAGGGCAACGACCCGAGTGAGTGGGCGGTGAGGCGTCGCTTCCTCACGCGCAACACGAGAGATGCGCGGGATCCTGCTCGACAGCGAGCGCAGCCAAGCTCAGCCCCTCTCCGACCGTGAGGTAGGGAGCGAGGTGCTCGCGGAGGTCGGCGAGCGTGAGACCGGCATGGACAGCCAGAGTAGCTGCTTCGATCAACTCCCCGGCAGCGCTGGCGAGTGCCTGAACGCCGAGTATCCGCCCGCTCTCGGCATCGGCGACGAGCAGCACCCCGCCGAACGGTTGCAGTTCGACCCGCTCGCGGGCGATCACCGACGCAGGAGCGAAGCCGGTGACGACCCGATGCCCGCGCGCCTCGGCATCTGCTCGGGTCAGCCCCACGCTCGCCAACTGGGGTTGCGTGAAGATGACGGCTGGTACGGCATCGAGGCGCAGGGTCTGCTGCTCCCCGAGGAGCGCGTTGCGGGCTGCCAGGCGGCCCTGCGCAGCCGCCACATAGACGAACTGTGGGCCGAGCGTTACGTCGCCCGCTGCATAGATGCGGGGATTCGTCGTCCGGAGCGTCGGATCGAGTCTGGGGGCTCCCCGAGCGTCGAGTTCCACGCCGGCAGCAGCGAGATCGAGTTCGTCCACGTTCGGTCGACGTCCCGTCGCCACGAGCAGCATTTCGGCCTCGAGCGCCTCTTCGCGACCATCACGGTGTTGGACGAGGAGACGTACTCCACCAGGAGCGCGCTCGATCCGCTGCGGGAGCACGCCGAGACGGAACTGGATCCCGTCCGCAGCGAGTGCCTGCTGGAGCTGCTCGGCCAGCTCCGGCTCGACTTCTGGCAAGAGCCGAGCTCGCCGCTGCACGAGGGTGACGCGACTGCCGAGCCGCTGGAACGCTTGGCCGAGTTCCAAGGCTACATACCCAGCACCGAGCACGAGCAGCGAGGCCGGGACGCGCTCCAAGTCGAGCGCGCTCGTACTCGTCAAGAAAGGCGTCTCAGCGAGACCGGGTAGCGGCGGGAGAGCTGGGCTGGCCCCAGTCGCGATCAGGAAGGCGCGGGCGCGGATCGAGCGATCGCCGACGGCGACGGTAGTCGGATCGACGAAGCGGGCCGTGCCGTGCAGGAGCTCCCAGCCGTAGTAGTCGACGAGTGCCTCGTACTTCTCGCGCCGCAGTGCGGCGATCAGGTCTTGCTTCTGCGCGACATGGGCTGCCAGATCGACTGCCTCGAGTTGGCTACGGATCCCTCGATAGCGGGGCGTCGCGGCTAGATGAGCGACTTCGGCGGCGCGCAGCAAGAACTTGGAGGGGACACACCCAACGTTGACGCAGGTTCCGCCCAGCGTGCCGCGTTCGATCATGATGACGCGGGCACCGAGTTGGCGGGCCTCGATCGCAGCAGCGAAGGCGGCTGAGCCACCGCCGATGATCACCAGGTCGGCTTCAGCGTCGGACGTCCTCGCGTCCAGCTGGAGAGGTGAGAGGCGCCGCAGTTGCCCTGGCTCGTAGTGATGTGGCGATCCGCCAGCAGCACGAATGGTAGCGAGGAGCAGTTGGGGGTCGAAGGTGGGCGGGGCAAGGAAGCGAACGCGGCTGCGCCGCCAGTCCGCTTGTGGCTCGATACCGCCAGAAGCCTCTACAGCTGCCTCGATGCGCCGCTCGCAGGCGGGGCAGGTCATCCCTTCCACGTCGAGTTCGTAGGTGACGAGGGGCGAATCGTGGTTCGCTAGAGTCATCGTCCTTGCTCCTTCTCGGTGTCGGTACGGGGCGCGAGTTCGCCGAGGCCAGCGTGCTCGGTCGCCAGCGCAGCTGGAGCACAGCAGGTGGATCGGGTCATGAATCGACGGCGAGAAAGCGACCAGTGAACGACGCGAAGTCCAGTCGTGCCAGCAAAAGCGACGAAGAGCGTCTGTTGGCGATGGACAAAGAGCCAGCTGAGCAAGGGGAGGTTCCACGAGACGGTCGGATTCTGTCGCCATGCCAGGAGGAGAACAGCGAGCACGAGGACCAGTGCAGCCAGTGTGAGGTCCAGGATGCGGGAGAAGGTGTCACGCGCCAGCAGGCTGGCGATGAGAAGAATGACCAGGACAGCGAAGAGAAGCGGTGCCTCGAGGCGTGCCAGGAAGCTGAAGGCAGCGGTCCCGGCGAGTGCGGAAACCAGGAGAGCGAGCCATTGGATCACCAGCCAGTTACAGCAGGCCAGTGTCGTCAGTGAGAGCCCAGTCACTGTGGCCAGCCCTTCCAGTCCGCGCTTGAAGATGGCCACACGGTCTACCGGCGAGTCGAGCGGCATACGATACCTTCCTTCCGTCCCGGGCCTCCTCGCGTGGTGATCTGGGAGGAGACTATCACATACGGAGAACCGTATGCAAGTCAGCGTTTTGATGCGTCTTCCACATTTTGTGGAATACGAAATGTCCGATTCGTAACGCACGGTACTGCGAGGGCCTGCTAGGGTCGGTTGGACAGCGAGCCTTCGGCGAACGCGGCAGCGAACTCGACCTGGGGGATCATGCTGGTAACTCGATCGTCGTCGCAGCACGACCCCGAGGGGACATGCAAGACGAGGCGCGAGCGACGGCGTGGTCGTATGGAGCTCGCGGATGATCTCTCCGGCGAGTCGGGAGCAGTTTACACTTCCTACCAGCTGGTGCGGCGCCCCGGCAACGGCTTTCCTGGCCAGATGGCCTTTCGCGCGGTGTGTCGCTGACTATCCAGTCGTCGAGAGCGACGGAAGGAACGATTGGATGTACTGGTGTCGAGCGCATGTCCTGGTCTGCACGGCCAATCATTGCTCTCAAAAGGGCGCGCAACAGGTGGCGGCGCGCTTGCGCCTGGAGCTCAAGCGCGCCGGGCTGGATGCCGAGATCATGGTGAACACCTGTGACTCGATCGATCTCTGTGACATCGGGCCGAACATCGTGGTGTATCCGCAGGGCTGGATCTACCGGAACGTCGGCGTGAACGATCTTGCTGAAGTGATCCAGTCCGTGCTCGATGGTCAGCGACCGGTGGAGCGGCTCATCCTGCGACCGGATTCCGAGGACGAACGAAGGCGACGCGAGTTGTACCGGGCGGCGGTCGCTCAGGAACCGCTCGCCGTCGCAGCTTTCGCCGCTCTCGCTGAGCGCTACGGCTTCGACGAGGCGTGGGTTGCCGAGCAGGCGCGGCGAGGATTCATCGCCCGCAAGCCGGGTGACGAAGGTGACCGCATCACCGTGACCAGCAAGGCACGCCACCGCTACGGTCTGTCGGAAGCGACCTGAGCGGTCCACCGAACGACGATCGCGCGTCGGCGACGCCGCAGTGATTGCCTCGATGGCACGAGGCCTGCGAGGCTGCAGCTGCCATCACTGACTCTTCGTCGCGCGAAGACGGACTCGTGCTCGGTGCGTTCGTACGAGAAAGGTGCCAATCTGTCACTGTGTGGTCACAGTTCTTTTGCAAGATGTGTGGTATACTTGTCGCAGGTGTGGGGAGGGATAGGGGGAGACGCTGATCGCGTGAAGGAGGTGCGATGACGACAGCGGTGCAGCCGTCACCTGGGCGTCGTGCCGATGTACAACGCCCGCGATTCGCGCACCCAGCTGAAGCGGAGTTCGCAGCCTTTCTCGATTTCTATCGGATCGCCTGGGAATACGAACCACGTTCCTTCCCTCTTCGCTGGCAAGATGGGCGGATCGTCGAGCAGTTCACCCCCGACTTCTACCTCCCTGAGCAGGATCTCTACGTCGAACTCACGACCATGAAACAGAGTCTGGTGACCCGCAAGCACCGGAAGGTCCGGCGACTCCGGGAGCTTTATCCCCACGTGAACATCGTCCTCCTTTATCGCAAGGACTACCACGAGATCCTCTCGCGCTTCGGCTATGGCTCGGTGGACATCACCTCGTTACGCCCTGATCAGATCGAGCGAGTTCTCTTGAGTCCGGCTGAGATCCAGCGGCGGGTGGCCGAACTCGGTGAGCAAATCTCAGCGGATTACGCTGGTGAGTCGCTCGTCCTGGTGGGTGTTCTCAAGGGGATTACCTTCTTCCTGGCTGATCTCGCTCGCGCGATCACCCGACCGCTGGCGATCGACTACCTGCAGCTCTCGCGTGACCTGCGCGAGGGAGTCGCTATCCGGAAGGATCTCGATCTCGATATCCGCGGCAAGCATGTGCTGCTGGTCGAGGATATCGTCAATACGGGATTGACGCTCGACTTCATCGTGCGCATGCTACGCGAGCGCGAACCAGCCAGTCTCGAAGTGTGCGCGCTGCTCGATAAGGCCGAGCGGCGATTGGTTCCGGTCCCGGTGAAATACGTCGGCTTCACTATTCCCAACGAGTTCGTCGTCGGGTATGGGCTCGACTATCGCGAGCTCTATCGGAATCTTCCTTTCATCTGTGTCCTCAAGCGCGAGGTTTACGAGGCGAATGGAAATGGTCACCTGGTCGGGGGAACGGGTCAGGAAGCAGCTGCCGAGGCTGCCGAGTCCTCGCTGGTGGCAACGCGAGTCGAAGTGGGCTCCGGCTGACAGACGGGACAGTAGTACGTCCCTCGACCGGCGATGGTCCGCTTGACGATCGGGGTGCCACAGCGCACGCAGGGTTGGCCAGCTCGGCCGTGAACGTAGGGAAACTCGCCGACTGGCGGGACTGCCCGACCGTGGAGAATCTTGGCTCCTCCCAGAGGAACCGCGATCGCTAGCACCTCGCGGATCGCCTGGTACAGGCGACCGATCTCGTCCTCATGCAGCGTTCCGACCAGACGCGCTGGATGGAGTTGGGCGAACCAGAGACTTTCGTCGACATAAATGTTGCCGAGTCCAGCGACGACGCGCTGGTCCAGAAGCGCGGCCTTGAGGGAGGTTCCGCGACGCCGGGCGAGTCCGTGCCGAAGAGACTCCAGGGTGAACGCGTCACTGAGCGCGTCTGGCCCGAGCGGCAAGGAAGCGAGTGTGGCGGGAAGCTCGTCCGGAAGCACGAGCTGGACACGGGCGAAGTGACGGACATCGGTCAGGTAGAGGTGTTCATCGGGGGCGAAATCCAGCCGGAGAGCGGTCGACTTGTGGGGAAGCGGCGCATCGTACGGTGGGATCGGATGTCCGGCAGCGAAGCCGGGAATGTTGCTGCCGCGCGCCACGAGTTGGCCGGTCAATTTGAGATGAACGAGTAAGGTCAGGGTGGGAAAAGTCAACCAAAGATACTTGCCCTTGCGACCGACCTCGCGGAGGGGTTGGCCGACGAGGAGCGCCAGTGAGAGGCCAGTCGGGGCAACGATGAGTCGGGGGCGATACAGTTCGTAGCCGGTACAGATGCGGCCGAGCAGCTGCTCGGCGATGCCGCGCCGTGCCGCTTCGACCTCGGGGAGTTCAGGCACGCTGCTGGCTCCCCACGAGCGTCTCGACCGGTTCCGGTTGGACCGCACGAGTGGGAGGGCGGATACCGAGTCGTTCCCAATCGATCTGCCAGTAGCGCGGGTCGAAGGGGTCGACTTCTTGCCGCGTATCCAGCCGGTTCCAGATGGTCGGGAACGCGTAGATCTCCTTGCCCTCCAAGACGATGCGACGGGCGATCCCACCTGGGCGATTGACGGGGAAAATTTCGCGAGGGGGCCGGCTGATGACTTCGGCCTGAAACCAGCCGTGCTCGGGGCAACGTCCGGCATGAAGTTGCCAGGGCAAACGTGCGGTCACACGTCCGAGCTGGCGGACGACGACGTCTTCGAGTTCGCCACCGCAGAGCGGGCAGCGGAGTGGTGTAGACGAAGCCCGGCGAACTGACTTCATGGCTCAGCGTTCCCTCACACCGACCCGGCTCAGCGCTCCGGCCCGGAGCGATCCGGCACGATCATAGCATGCAGTCGCTCGGTCCGTGGCGGCGAGCAATATCGCCACCAGGAATCGGAGTCGAGAGCCTCTACCCTGATACGCGCGAGCGGCTTCCACGCTGGTTGCTCAGTGATCTTCGCTCGTCGGTTAGCGGATGCCGGACGGTGTGCGAACCTGGTCAGCAGGCTGGTGGGGTGGACTATCGCCCCACCAGCCTGCACGCCGCTCGCTTCGTCAATCGAAGACGAGCACGCCGCGGATGACCTGGCCGCGCTCGACGTCATGATAGGCCTGGTTGATCTCGTCGAGTCGGTAGCGGCGAGTGACGAGTTCATCCAGCTTGAGCTTGCCGTCCCGGTAGAGTGCGAGCAAGCGTGGGATGTCGATGCGCGGTACGTTATGACCGAAAATCGTGCCGAAGACCTCCTTCGCCATCAGCATGAACATGAGGTCGAGAGGGTGAGTTTCCACCTCGTTGGGGTCGCGGCCGATCGCTCCCACGATGACGGTTCGGCCCGCTTTGCGGGTAGCACGGGTCGCAGTCGTGAGGAGCGATGGGGTTACCAGGCTCGGAGTCAAGATGGTGGCATCAGCGCCCACCCCGTTCGTGATGTCCATGATGCGCTGGACGGGATCCTCGCGGGTGGGGTTGATCGTGTGGGTCGCGCCGAATTCCCTGGCCTTCTCGAGTTTCCAGTCCACCAGGTCGATGGCGATGACCTTCTCGGCACCCGCCATCGCTGCCCCTTGCACGGCGTTCATCCCCACCCCGCCCGTCCCGAAGATGGCCACCGTCTCCCCCGGGTCGCACGCGTGCCCGGTTGACGGCCGCACCCCAGCCGGTGGGCACCGCACAGCCGACCAAGCAGGCGCGATCGAGCGGGAGATCGGGATCGATCTCGATCACCGAGTCGACGGGACAGACGGTGTACTCGCTGAAGGCCGAGACGAGTGCGAATTGCGCAATGTCTTGCCCGTCCTTGTGGAAACGGAAGGTCCCATCGAGCTGGGCGCCTTGAGTCAGCAGAATACCGCGATCGCAGAGCGCTGCC
>NZ_JBRBZA010000003.1:0-13331 GCF_053493975.1 Thermomicrobium sp. | reverse complement strand
CAGGCCGGGGGAATCGGTGTGGAGGATGACGTAAGCGGCCGAATAGTCCGGGTCAGGATGCATGGCATCGGATCCGGCCAGGGTGAGCGAGGTGGGAAAGCGGACGTCGTAGACGTCGAGTCGAGTGATCGTGGTGGGCATCGTCATTCGCTCCTTTCGGGCCCGACTCGTGCCGAGACCAGGAGGTACGCAGTGACCGGTCTCGTTCAGAATCATCGCACGAGCAGTGCGGGCGTGGAAGGACTGCTCGTATCTCCCCTAGCCTTGGGGAGCGGGCGTTGCCTCGACAATGCCGGGCACCGCTCCGGTTCATCGGGCGGAGACGGGGCCGAACAGCTACGTTCCATGCTTCCGTTGTGCGAGATCGCGGAGATAGGCCAGAACTTGGCGGTCGATCCAGTCAGCATCGAGTGGGATGCGCTCTTCGAAGTTCTCGTTCCCGATGAGCGCGGCATAGGCGCGGCGCGTCGCCTCGTCCCATTGGCCGTGCGGAGGACCCTGGTAGTAGCCGAGGGTGCGCATGAGCTCTTGGAGCTCGACGAGCACGGCACCCTCGAGCGGGAGGCGGTCTTCTGGCTTCGGCTTCTCGAAATAGAGGCGCCAGATTCCGTACAGACGCTGGAGTTCAGCGACCGGCTCGGGGTGATCGTCGACCCGGAGGTCGATGAAGCGATCGGTGTAGCCGCCGTAGCCGCCGCGCTCTTTGACGACGAGGAGCGCAGCGGACTGTTTCCCGCGCCGGTCTCCCCCCGCTGCGTCGCCAGCCGCGAGTGCCGCCAGGAGACGCGCTGCGAGTGATCCCTCGGTCGTCTCGAAGGCACGAGCCATCGCGTCGACGACCTCCGGGCCGGTGAGGATGTTCCCCTGGACAGCGTATCCCGGCCCCGTGCGGCCGCCGGCCCAGGCGTGGCAGGCGCTCCCGGTGAACGTCACCGCGCCGCCACGCGCATCGACGATGCCGACCTGCCGGAGTTCGCGATCGGGATCATCGGCCAGGAGACGAGCGAGGGTTTCGCCAGCGGACTGGCCGGCTGCCATGAGCTCGAGACCGGTCGGCCCGTAGGAGACGTTGGCATAGGACTGGGTGGCGACAGCGCCGACGCCGGCACGCGCCCAGGGGACGACGGCACCGACGGCGAGGAACTTGGAGGCGACGGCGACACCCAGTTCCCCGGTGGCGGGATCGAGAGCAACGATGGAAAAAGTTATGATCGCCATCGACTTGCTTCCCCTTCCTGTTGCCTGCTCGTGCTCAGGCAGGCCAGCTCACCACCAGCGCTGGACGAGGCGCAGGATGCGCCCCTCGTTCTCCCAGGCGAGCCAGCCGAGACCGACGAGGAGCCCGATGCATGCCGCGAGCTCGCGCCGTGTACCTGCGAAGAAGTCGGCCATCCAGGGTTGGGCCGGGTCACGAGACGGCTCGCGGTCGGCGAGCGCGGCTGCGAGCCAGGCCTCGGCGAGGGCGAAGACGGTCCACTCCGGGCGCTCGGCGAAGCGCGCGGCGAGCCACTGTGCGATCGGATGGGACGGGATGCGGTGGGCGAGCAAGGTGGGGTCAGCGACGAGCTGGCGGGTCAGCTCGTTGGTCCGGAACTTGCGGCCGCTCTTGGGGCGGTCGCTCCGCGCGGACGATGCGTCGCGCGCGAAGTCGGTGACGTACGGGCAGGAGGGGATCAGGGGGCAGCCGTGCTCCTGACAGTCTGGGACCCGGGTGCGGAGAGAGTCGAGCAACCCGAGATCGCCGAGCAGGCGCAGGACACCGCCAGGTAGGGCTTCCGGATCGCCCTGCTCTGCCTGGTGGACGCAGGTGATGCCGTTTGCGCCGAGGCGGGCGAGTCGCTCGGCCAGCGTCGTCGAGGCGATGACCAACTCCTCAGCGGTCATCTCCTCGCCCCGCCGTGAAGAGATCTCGTGTCGAGAGGATGCCTGCGTCGCCGCGCGCAGCGAGGTGCTCGATCCGCTCGAAGACCATGCGGAACCGCTCGCGGGCCTCGTTTTCGCTGTCGCTCTTGGCTGCTGCCGTGAACGTACGGCGGTCGCCGACGAGGACGAGCAGGCTGCGGGCGCGGCTGAGCGCGACGTTGAGGCGCCGCCACTCGGCGTGGAGCGAACCGATCTCACCCGCCTCGTTGCTGTTGACCAAGCTGACGATGATGATCTCGCGCTCGCCCCCCTGGAAGCGATCGACGGTGTCGACGCGCAGGCGTGCGAGCGCTGGGTGAGCGCGGGCCAGCTCTTGGCGGATGAGCGTGTTCTGACGCCGGTAGGGCGAGATGACACCGATCTGGTCGACGATGGTCCGGTGGGCCGACTCGGGCAGGTCGCGGAGGAACTCGGCGAGCACGGCAGCGATCAGTGCGGCTTCGCGCTGGTTCGCACGCCCCTCGTCGTCGGCCGCGAAAACGGCACCGCTGTCGCGCGCGAGCGGGTCACCGCTCGTGTCGAGGTAGAGGATCGGGGGGCTCTGGCCGATGATCCCTGAGGGGATCGGCACTCCGAGGTCGTCCAGCCAGTGCGCGAGGCGGCGGTCGGCGATCCGCGGATCGGCCGGACGGAGTTCGTCCTGATAGAAGACGTGACTCACCAGGTCGCAGATCGGGCCATTCATCCGGTATTGCTCGGTCAGCCGGATGCAGGCCGCGGGATAGCGCCGATGCAAGCGCTCGAAGGCGGAGGTGCGCAGGCTATCGCCTGGCCGAATACCCAGTCGCGCGAGATCGTCCCAGTAGGGTGGAGGATCGATGGCGGTGACGACTGGCGGCAACTGATTCTGGTCGCCGACCAGGATGAGCCGCCCGGCATAGCCGATCGGCAGGCGACGCAGGGCCTGGAGGCATGCCGGCTCGGTGGCCTGCCCCGCCTCGTCGACGATGACGGTCTCGAAGGTCAGTCCGCGCAGCTCGGCTGCGTCGGCTGCGCCCAGCGTGGCGACGAAAACGGCCGCATGCTCGCGGATCGTGCGGGCTCGGCGACTGGAGGCGAGCAACCGTTGGATCGCTTCTTCGTCATTGTCCGGCGGCTGCCGGCGCTCGCGCGACGACAGCCCGCTGCGGGCGACCAGCGTCTGGGCAGCGACGTCCTCTTCCATGTCCTCGCGCTCGTTGCCGACGCGGACGAGGAAGGGGAGCACCTCGGGGACGTCCTGCCGGATCTTGCGGACCACCTCGTTGGCTGCCCGGTGCGTGTTGGTGAGGACGAGGACGGGGCGGCGGCCGGTGGGTCGTGCCGGATCGAGGAGTCCGCGGGCGAGGAGACCACGCACGATCGCGGCGATGAGTGCCGTCTTGCCGGTACCAGGCGGCCCCTGGATGAGGAGGAGGTCGCCTGGCTGGAGCGCGAGCGCTGCAGCGAGTGCGCGCCGCTGGGATTGGTTGAGCCCGCCAGCGAGCCAACCGGGCAGCGTGGACGAAGTCCGAAGTGGGCGTGGCGAGCGGAGGCCGAGGATCGTCTGGGTGAGGATTGGGAGTTCCCACCATTTGATTTCTCGGCCGCGGGCTGGGGTCGCGGTCATCGAGGAGACGAAGAAATCGGCCAGGCCTTCGAGTTGCCAGGCGCGCATGTCCCAGCCAGTGAGCTGATCGATGCGATAGAGGGAATCGTCCCCATCAGGTGCCAGCGGTACCCGGTCGCGCAACTCGACGGTGATCTCGCACTCGCCGAGCGCGACGACGGTTCCCTCCACCGAGAAGAGCTCACCCGGGCGGGGGATGCGCTGGCGGAGCCCGTCCGGCCACTGCGGGGTGATCAGGACTGTATCGTCCTCGCGGATGCGGGTGTCGAGTCGGCGCCCGGGGCGTTCGAAGGTGACGAACCGCTCCTCCTGACGCACCAGGCGAAGGTCACAGAGGGTGATGCCCTCCTGCTCGAGCCGCTGTGGGGGCGTCTGGACGAGGTGGAAGAAGCGCTCCCGTTCGGCGTGCTCCTCGGCCTTGAGCTGGCGATGGAACCAGACCCAATACGAGAAGAGCGCTGGGGGAGCATAGCGGAAGAGGCCCCGCAGCGGTCTGCCGTCCGGTTCTCGCGTTTGGGCACAGACTCGACGGGCGCGGGCGACACACGGTTTGCAGGGAGGCACGTCACTCAGCAAGTCGAATTGGCCGACGATCTGCGGCAGGCGCCAGTTCTCGGTGGCTCCATCGAGCCGGTAGCGATCGTAGCCGGTAAAGAGACCGCTGGCGATGCAGTAGAAGACGTTGCGGGCTTGGGCGATGAGGTCGACGAGGCGCTCGTCCCGTTGGGAGAGATCCAAGCGGAGTCGTCGGACCAGCGGGTGCTGCTCGAGCGGTACGGCGGCGAGCCGCTGTTCGTCGACCAGCTCGACGACGGCATCGACGGACGCAAATCCGACGCTCTGCAAGACTTCGCGGTAGGCCAGCGCTTGGAGGCCGCCTGGCACGCTCTCGCCCGTGAGGGGGTCCCGCTCCGACTGGAAGGAGCGTGTCTTGACCTCGGTGATCCGGAGGGGCGAGGCGGCTGGGTTGTGGGGAACCTCGACGCGATCGGCGCGGCCGGAGAGTCCGCGCGTGGGGGAATAGAAGAGTCGCTCGAGGTAGAGCTCGACGGCGGCGGTCGCTGGATCGAGGGTCTCCTCGACCTGATCGAGGATCGAGTTGGCGACGCCGAAGGAGAGGAGCAAGTCTTTCGGCGGTAGGCCGTCTTTCGTCTCTTTGGCGGCGAGCAGCGTCTGGATCGTGCGCGTCCACTCGGCCCACACCCCGGCTCGATAGGCAGAAGCGGCCAGCTGGCGGTCACCGGTTGAGGCAAAGGTCACGAGCGCGCGACGGTAGCCAGCGTGGATGGCGCGACCGCGGATGTCGCTGGGCTGCGGTTCGCGCTCGCGGTAATCGCGTGGCAGGCCGAGGAATCGCTCGAAGAAGACCTGGAGCGGGCACTGATAGAGTTGCTCGACCAGACTGCCCGTGACCGTGTACTCGGGTGCGACGATGAACTTGAGGAGGACGACTTGTCGCCAGCCGCTCGAGGTGATCGCGGTGACCGCTCGGAGCACTTGCAGGCGGAGCGGTGTCTCGATGTTGCGTCGGGCGCGTGCGTCGAGGACATGCCAGAGCACCGGGAAGTAGTGCGAGAACGGGTTGGAGCCCGGACAGCCGGGGTACCACTCGTTGCTGTAGACGGAACAGTATCCCAGAGATCGACCGTCCTCGGTCGTTGCGTGGAGGACGAGCTTGCGCCGCTCGCCGCGGCGGGGAGTTGGTGTGATCAAGACGGGCACGTCGAGCCACTGAGGGATTCCGGGGTTGGCAGTGAGTTCTTGCCAGGCGCGGAGCGCGCGCTCGCTCGCAGATTCCACGTGGTCAGGCATCGGGTGACTCCTCGGCCGGGCTGGATTCCGGAACGTACAAGGCCAGTGCGAAGCGATGCGTGGCAGCGATGGCGTCCTCACCCCACGCCTGTGTGAGGGCGGCAGCGATTGCCCGGTAGAGATCGCGCGGCCAGGCTTCGGCGGCCAGCTTGGAGAGTTCGGTCGCTTCCTCCTCGGGAGGTGCGAGGAGCAGCGCGAAGACGGCCCGCGCCCGCTGGAGCAGGGTCAGGAGGCCATCGTCCGCCTCGCCGCTGGTGATTCCGGCTCGTCGGGCCAGACGAAGCAGCCAGGCTAGCGTGGTTTCTGCTCCCTCGTTGCGCAGGAGCGCCACCCGAGCGCGGAACAGGGCCCAAACACACCAGGCGCGCTCGTCGGTCGTGGCGTGCTTCCAGGCTTGGCCCAGGCGCTCGGCCTCGCGGGTGTAGAAGGCGCGTTCGGCTTCGGGTAGTTGGTCCAACGTGGGCAGGAGTTCCTCGACGAGGCGCACGCTCGGCAGCGCTTTTTCCTTGACCTGGCCCGGCACGAGACGGAGGAGCTCTTCGACGAGCCGGTACAGCGCCCAGCCGAGCGCGATGCGCTGCTGGTTATCGGGAAAACGGGCGACGCTCGCGGCGCGGGCCAGACTCAGGGCCGCGCTGCGGAGATCCCACGTGGCCAGCGCGCGATAGGCAGCAGCCAGTTCCTCGCGAGCGAGGTCTTCGGCCGGGGCGAGCAGCGTTGCGTCGAGCTGGAGGAGGGCGCCGAGACGTTCGGCGGTGAGGGCCGCGATCGCTCCCTCGCGCAGGGCGTCGGCCACGCGCCGGACGGGTCGTGGGGAAACGACGGGATCGCCACCGGCGAAGCGCTCGGTCCGCAGCTTCTCGACCCGCTGCTGAATCTGGTCGAGCAATGCCTCGCTCGCCTCGCGATCCGCGGTCGCTGGAGGGATGGCGGCCGACGGTTCTTCCGGAACTGGCCGAGTGGCCATGGGAGTTGTCCCCCACTCGTGCGCGCGCTGCTCGTACGGGGATCGTAGCGGAGCGTGGGGGGCTGTGTCTAGGGCTGCCCGCGGGTGCGGAACCGCGGACGACGCATCGGCTCATGGTGGTCGCCGACGAGTCGATGCGCGTGGGGGAAAACGACACAGTGCTCGATCCAGGTGCGAGCTGTCTCGGCGGCGGCTGAGCGCGATATACTGGAGCCTCAAGAGGCTATGGCCGAGCGAGCTGGATGAGGTGGCGCAGCCGGCCACTGGCGGCTGGCGATGGATGGGGAGCGGACGGCACACGGATCGGTCGTGCCGGGGACAGAGGGGAGACACGCATGGCTGAGCAACTCGTCCATCCGACACCGATGCGGGGCGTCCCGCAGCCGCGGCGCGAGGACGTCCTCGGGCAACCGCGCTTGCGCGTGCTCGACCATCCGTTGGTAACGGCGTTGCTCACGGTGGCGCGCGACGAGCGCACGCCGCCAGCCGAGTTCGAGCGGGTGCTGCACGAGCTGACCCGTTTTCTTCTCTACGAAGCGCTCGGTGAGGAACCGCTCGAGACGTTCCGTGTCCCCTCCCCGACGGGCGAGGAAGCGGACGGGGGAGCGCTGCGCGCTGGACTGGCCGTGCTAGCGATTTTGCGGGCCGGACTCGGCATGCTCGCACCGGTGCGACAGCTGGTCCCGGCGGCACCGATCTACTTGGTGGGAGCACGACGCGACGAGGAGACGTTACGCTCGACCATCTATTACAAGAAGCTTCCGGGGCGCTTCGATGTCCTCCGCCATGTCGTCATCGTCGATCCGATGCTGGCGACCGGCGGTTCGGCCGTCGCGACAGTGAAGCTTCTCCGGCAGACCTACAGTGGGCCGATCTCGTTCCTCGGGATCATCGGTGCGCCCTATGGTGTCCAGCATCTGCTCGCGGCCGATCCCGACGTGCGGATCTACTTGGCGGCGCTCGACGAGCGTCTCGACGACCGAGGCTTCATCGTGCCCGGTTTGGGGGATGCGGGAGACCGGCTGTTCGGAACGCAGTGAGTAGCCGAGCGCGTCGAGGCAACGGCGAGCGAGCGGTGGCGCTGATGAGGTGGTCGCTGATCTGGCCGCGGCTGCTCACCTGGTTCTCGATTCCGGTTCTGCTTCTGGTCGGGTCGCCGCGTTGGCTGGACGGGGCGCACGGGCACGCGACCACGCCACCGGGGCCGGTGGAGTGGGGAGTCGCGGTCGAACCTGGACGCTGCGCGATCCTCCGGCAGCCTCTCCTCAAGCCGCGCTGCTTGGCTGACCTCCCCGCGCGCCTGGAGCCGATCGATCCGGATGGGCAGTGGTGGCGGCTGCGCTTCGATCAGCCGGCGACTGCTGCCGATTGGATCGTGCGCCTGCTGGGGCGGCCGGGAGTCGCTGGGCTGGAGCCGGCGGTGCGTCTCTTCTACCAGTGGACGCCAGCCGATCCGCTCGTCGCCCAGCAAGAGTGGTTGACGGTGGTCGGATTTCTGGCGGCTTGGGACGACACGATCGGCCGGGCGGAGGTGGCGGTCGCAGTGATCGATTCCGGGGTGGCAGCGAGCCATCCGGATCTGGCGGGAAAGCTGCTGCCGGGATACGACTACCTGCGACGCGATGCTGATCCGGACGACGAGGTCGGGCACGGGACGGCGGTAGCGGGGATCATCGCGGCGGCGGCTGACGGGCGCGGCATGGTGGGTGGTGCACCGGGCATCAAGATCGTGCCGCTCAAGGTCGGCGATCAGATCGGTGCGAGTTCGCTCTCGATCGCGGAAGCGGTCTACGGGGCGATCGAGCGCGGCGTGCAGGTGATCAACTTGAGCTTGGGGGCAGATACGCCGAGCGGTGCGCTGGAACGCGCGATCGAGCAGGCGTACGCGCGCGGGATCGTGGTCGTCGCGGCGGCGGGAAACACGCCCGACAGCGTGACCTTCCCGGCCAGTTATCCTGAGGTGATCGCGGTGGGGGGTGCGACGGCGGACGGCAAGCGGCTGGCGAGCTTCACCTCGCGCTTGACGCGCGTCGACCTCATCGCGCCGGCCGAGAACGTGCTGACGACGACTTGGGACGGGCAAGAGTCGAGTTGGGACCGGCGGACGGGTACCTCCTTCGCGGCGCCGATGGTGAGCGCGACTGCGGCGTTAGTGCGTTCCATCGCGCCGGACAGCAGCGTGGAGTGGGTGCGGCAAACGCTGCGCGAGACGGCCTCTCCGCTCGATCCGCCGGGCCAGCCAGGGGCTGGCAGCGGACTCCTCTCGGCCAGGGGTGCGGTGGATCGCGCAGTGCTGCGGCGCTTCGCCCAGACGTGGCAGCGGGCGGATCTCCCGGTGGCCGCGGGACAGGCGCAGCGGTCGTGGCTGTGGGGGCCAGCGGCGTTCGCGGTGACGCGCGAGCCGTACGAGGAGGCGCGGGCGGGAACGCGCGCGGTCGCCTACTTCGACAAGGCCCGCTTGGAGCTCACCGACCCTGACAGACCGCCGAGCGACCCCTGGGCGGTGACTTCGGGCCTTCTGGCCCGCGAGCTCATCAGCGGGATGGAACAAGTGGGAGACAGGCGCTTCGTCCCTCGCGCGCCAGCCAGCATCCCGGTCGCTGGCGATCCGGACGATCGGCTCGGTCCGACGTACGCGACGCTCGCTGCCGTGCTGGCTCTGCCACCGCTCGAGCAGGGCGAGTTGATCACGCAGACGATCGATCGGAGTGGCCAAATCGGGAACGAGCCGCGTCTGGCTGACTACGGCGTGCGAGCTGGACCGCTCGTACCGGAAACAAGTCATCGTGTCGCTTCGGTCTTTTGGGAGTTCCTGCAGCGGCGGGACATCGTCTACGCGGACGGAGCGTTCCGGTCCGACCAGTTGTTCTGGCCGCTCTTCGCCGTCACCGGTTTCCCGATCACCGAAGCGTACTGGACGCGCGCCAAGGTCGGCGGCGTCGAGCGAGACGTCCTCGTCCAATGCTTCGAGCGCCGTTGCCTGACCTACACGCCGGACAACCCGCCCGGCTGGCGCGTGGAGCTCGGCAACGTGGGGCAGCACTACTACCGTTGGCGGTACGGCTCGCTGCCGGACCGACCACCAGCCAGTGACCCAGCGGCGATGGCACCGGTGGACGGTAGCGGACGCAGCTGACGCGGCGTAGACTGTCCGCTGGTCGGCCTGGCAGGGAGTCTGCTGGGTCGGCGGAGGGGAGCACGGGGACAGTGCGACCACGCGCGCGGGTGTCGGCAGCTGGTGCTGCACCGGGCAGCGCCCCGAACTGGCAGCGAACGCTCGCTGCACTCTGGCTGGCTCAAACGCTGACGATCATCGGGTTCAGCCTCCGGACGCCCTTCTTGCCGTTCTTCGTCGCCGAACTCGGGGCGAGCGACCTGCAAGCACAGGTCCTCTGGGCCGGGGCGATCAACGCTGGGGGCGCCGCGGTGATGGCGATCACCGCGCCACTTTGGGGTGCACTGGCCGACCGGTACGGTCGCAAGCTGATGGTCCTGCGCGCGATGGTCGCTGGCTCGCTCACGATCGGTCTGATGGCGCTGGCCACCAGCCCGTGGCAGCTCTTCGCGCTCCGGCTCGTCGAGGGCGGGTTCACCGGCACGGTCACGGCGTCGACGACGCTGGCTGCCTCGACCGTTCCCAAGGAGCGGCTCGGCTTCGGACTGGGTCTGATGCAGATGGCGGTCTTCTCGGGCTCGGCCGTGGGCCCGCTGATCGGCGGGGTGCTGGCGGACCAGATCGGCTACCGAGCGACGTTCGTGCTGGCCGGGAGCCTCCTCCTCGTCTCGGCGCTGCTCGTCGCGTTCCTGGTCGAAGAGCGTTTCGAGCCGCCGCGGCGGTGGGCAGGCCACGTTGAGACAGGTGGCGAGACCTGGCGGCTGTTGCTCGCGCCAGCGCTGCTCGGGATCGTCGTCAGCCTGTTCGCCCTGCGGGCAGCCAGTATGGCGCTGCAACCGATCGTCCCGCTTCTCGTCGAGCAGCTGGCGCGCGGTTCCTCGGCGGTCAACTCCCTGGCTGGGCTGGCGATGGGGGTGAGCGGGATGACCAGCGCAGTCGCAGCGGTCGGGCTGGGCCGGCTGAGCGACCGGATCGGCCAGCGACCACTCCTGATCGCCAGTGGCGCACTGGCGGCGGCGACGTTCCTGCCACTCGGGCTGACGACGCAGGTGTGGCAGGTCATCGTGCTGCAAGCGCTCTTCGGCATCGCGTCCGGCGGTATGCTGCCGACCGCGAACGCCTTGGTCGCGCGCCTCACGCCCGAAGGGCGGCGCGGGACCGTGTACGGGTTCACGACAACGGCATCATCGCTGGGGGCCTTCGTCGGCCCGTTGGTGGGTACTGGGCTCGCAGCCGCGCTGGGACTCCACGCGCCGTTCCTCGCGATCGGCCTCGCGCTGGCGGTGACGGTCGCCTGGGTGGCGCGGACGCTTTCACCACTCGAGCGAACTGAGCGACGAGCCGTCCTCGAGTCCGGGCGCGACTGAGGGACGAGTGTTCCTCGTTCCCAGAAGGAGACCGAATCGGACACTCCACGAACGAGACGAGGAGTGAACCTCGTCGCGTACCCTGCGCTGTCGTCGGTCGCTCGTGCACTGTGGGAGTCGGCGAGAGCCGTCCGATGCTGTTCTTCCTCGCTTGCCGGAACGGCAGAGCAGGTGGTATCGTTCGGGCAACCGACCGACTCTCTCGAAGGGGCAGGCGATGGCGCGCATCCTGCTCGTCCCGGACGACGCGCTCGGCTGGCAGGAACTGGCTGTCCAGCTGGCCGATTGTCCGGGGGTTACGGCCGTGCAGCTGGCCGCCGACCCTGCCACCGCCGCCCAGCTCGGCGTGACCTGGCGGCCTGACCTCGTCGTCTTCGGGGCCGGTCTCTTGCGCGAACAGCTCGACCCAGCGCTGGTCGGGCTGGTGCAGCAGGCTCCGAGCGTGCTCCTGGCCCGCGCACTCCCTGCCCAGCTGCTCGGGGCACTGCTGGATGCTGGACTGTCGCTGCGTGGCGTCCTGACCTGGGCCGACCTGGACAGAGGAGCGGTACCCGCGGTGCTCGCGCTCCTCACGCAGAGCCCGCTCCTGGTGGCTGGCCCTCTGGCGGCAGCCCAGCTGGCCGCGCTGTGGCGGGAGCAGCTCGGGCGTCCGCGCCTGAGTCCGGCTGAGCAGCGTCTCCTGCCGCTCCTGGCCGAGTGGGACCTCACCTACGCGGCGATCGCTGCCCGTCTGGGGGTGACCCCGGCGACCGTCAAGGCACGGGTGCGGCGGCTGGCCCACAAGCTCGGGGTCCCGCCTGGGCGGGGCGCGGTGGTGACCGCAGCCCGCCGGCGCGGGTTGCTCGCTTCCTGAGCGAGCTGAGCGGAGGAAGCGCGCTCCGGATGACAGTGCTGTCGTCCAAAGGTGACTGGCAAGCGTATCCGAGCTCGTGGCAACGAGAGGCCTGACGGACGGCTCGAGAGTCCGAGGGAGCGACATGCAGTGGGTGTTGGCCTACGACGGAGCCTGCGGGCGCTGCCGGGTCATCGCCACGCGCGTGGTGGAGCTGGGTCGAGGGCAGCTCGTGGCGCGGAGCTTGCGCGAGCCGGAGGTGGCGACCTGGCGGGAGCGGCTCTTGGGGGCGGATGCGCCGTGGGAACCGGTGCTGTTTGCGGTGGAGGGGGCGGAAGCGGTCCGGGCGCTGACCGGGCGGCGGCTGGTGCTCGGGCTGGTGCGGCTGCTCGGGGTACAGCGGGGGCTGGCGCTGGCGGCTGAGCTCCGACAGGTCGGCTGGCCAGCTGGAGCCGGTCCGGTGCTCACCCGGCGGCGGGTGCTGGGGCGCCTGGCTGGGGTGGGGACGGCGTTGGGGCTCCTGGTGAGCGGGAAGCTGGCGCTGCCGGGTGGGGTGCATGCCCAGGGGGTGGGGGCAGAGCGCCCCTGGTGGGCGGTGGAGCCGGTGAAGACGGAGCTGCTCGATCCGGTGGAGACCGAGAAACTCCTGGCGGAGCTGCTGGCCGGGTCGGACCTTGCGGCGGTGCGCGGTGCGGCAGAGCTGACCGAGGTGCGAGCGGCACGGCACGTGCTGGTGGATGGGCGGACGCTGTGGCTGATCGTCGCAACGGTGAACGAGCAAGTCGGAATCCTGGCATTGCGCGACGATCGTGGCCGCTCGGCGGCCTTCCTGATCGACGTGGGGGAAAACGTGCGTCTCACCCGGTTCAGCGAGAACGGCCAGCTGGTACGGGTGAACCACGCTGAACAGGTTTTGCGGGGGTGCGGTCCCTTAGAGGTGCCATGCGGCTGCTGTTGCCGGTTCGATTGGCGAGCATTCGTCAGTTGCTGCCATCCGTGTCTCTATGCCTGTATTCCCCCTTCATGGCGCTGCCTCGCCTGCGTGCTCATCTCCTGCGGTGCATTCTGTCTGTGGGCATCCTGCCCGGGCGGGTGGGGTTGCACGTGCTGCTGTCTCGTCCCGCCAGGCTGAGGAAGCCTGAGGAGGTGGCTCTATGCCGTGGAGCCTGCTCGCGAGTTGGTTTTGGTACACCATCGCCGTGCTGGTGGCTTGCGAAGCGTTTACCGAACTTGTCACGGGCACTTTCCTCGCAACGAGACAGTCGCTGACCAGGCGCCGGAAGGTACTGGCTGGAGCGATCGTGCTCGTCACGCCACTGTGGCTCGTGCTCTGGTGGGAGCGTGGGTGGTACCAGTACTGGGCCAACCCGGTAGGAGCGAGTACGGCCGGTTTGCTCGTGTTGGTGCATGGGTGGGCGCTGCTCCGCCGGGTACGACAGAGAGGACGAGCCAGTAGGAGCGGGTGTCTGCAGGGGAGCGAAACAGCACGTTCGGCCTAGGCTGTCGGTGCGTGATTGCACGGCACTGGCGGAGTAGTCTCCTGCAATGCTCGTCTGTACCTACAGGAGTTGGCAGGTGTGCCATGACCGCACGGGACGATGCCGGGCGGGAGGTGGCCTTCCGGTACCGGCTCGAGGGGGAGACCGCGTTGCTGGTGGCGACGAGCGAGGGTGGGCAGGTGGCCTGGCCGGTGGTGTGTCGTGGCGCCTTCAGTCCGGCGAGTTGCC
>NZ_JBRBZA010000002.1:0-10247 GCF_053493975.1 Thermomicrobium sp. | reverse complement strand
CGAGCCCTCCGCGAGGGACTGCGCGTGATCGATGGCCCCTGGGTGGAGCGGGTTTGGCAGGTAGAGATGCGGCTGGGCCAGCCCCGCAACAGGGTCGAGGAAGCGCGCACCTTCTTCTTCAAACTGGCGGAGGAGGCGGGGCTGGGGATCTTTCGGCGCGGGGTGCGCGGCCAGCCCTCGCGACTCGTGTTGGCGCCTGATCTCGAGGAGCGGGTGCGCGCGCTGCGGCCGCTCCTGGTGGAGGGGCGTGCCGAAATCCCGGAGGGAGAGACGAGCGAGGTATCCGAGCCTGTGCGTGCTGCGTTCGGGAGCGAGTCCGACCGAACGGCGCGACGACTCGAGCAGAGGTCGGTCGCAGCGGGCGGTCTGGCGGTGACCGTGACGGTGACGGTGGACCTCACGGCGTGGGATCTCGACAAGATCGAGCGTTTCCTGCGGCTGCTCGGCGTCGTGCCAGTGCGTAACGAACCCTGAGGACACGGCGGAGACGTGATGCCGACTGGGTCCTAGCGAGGGCTCACTGGAGAGGCCCTGAGCGGTGGACGTCGCCGGTCGATTGGACTGCTGCGTTCCCGGTAGGTGGACAGAGAAACGGAGACCGGGACGGTTCGCCGAGTCGGTCGGAGCCGTCGGTTCGCAGGAGCGCGGGGAACATCGGGTCGTTACCCGACAGTGCTGGCGGGCCTGAGCCGTCACTCGTCGTCCGCCGCTCCGGCGGCGGGTGGGCACGCCCGGTCTGGCGCGATGCCTCGCGCGCCGTCGACGCGCGAGGGACATCAGGCAGGGAGCAGCATCCTGTGCGCGCCTCCCTCGACGAGCGTCGCCAACCCGAGTCTATGGTAAGCCGCGGCGATCGCTCCAGTGGCGATCGGCTTCGCTCGAGGGTGAGGCGGAGTCCATGCTGGTCGATCGAGGTGACAGCGAGCGGCGAGCGAGTGGGCCCGTGACTGTCCGAGATGTCGGTGCCGACGTCGTCGAGCGCCAGCGCGACGCCCTTGCTTGCGGGGAGCGAGCGTTCGCTGCAGCGCGCTCGGTTCGGCGCCGAGGTGTCGGTCGGTGATCGCGAAGATCCGGTTGCCGCGCGCGGTCCGCGTCGACCGCGGGGAACGTTTCCTTCTCCGCAGCCGGTTCGCCGGGGGGGCGATGGCTCCGAGCGTTGACGCGGACGATGGCACTGGTGGCAGCCGAGCGAGCCTGTGCGAACGACGCTTGTGGGAGGGCGATCGGAGGCACCGCTCCTGGACGAGTGGACGGGATGGGTTGGCGAGAAACAGTGATCGCTGACGACGAGGTGGGCGTGGGGTCCGCCATTGGGTGGTGCGCTCGGCTGCAACGGTGGCATCGGCGGGGCGCCGGAGGTGAGCCGCTGGTCGAGAAGTGCCGCGACGAGAGCGGCCAGTGCTGGTTGAGCTGGATCGGCCCCGTCTGCGAAAAACACTGCAACATGATCGACGTGGCTGATGAGGTGTCACGTGCGCTCGATGGTGGTGGGGGTGGTCTCCGTGCTGACCACACAGTGCTCGTTCTGCCGAGTGATCGGCAAGATCAAGCCGTGCGAGGAAGAGTCAGGCGGTGAGAGAAGGGAAGCGTTGGCCGGTCGCATCGCGGAGATGGCGCAGCAGCTGATGCCTCGCTGGCTCATCGGGTACGGCGATCGGGGTGGTGGCATCGAGCTGGCCGGCGACGAAGGGCTGGAGCGCGTAGCGGAGCTGATCGAGTGCCTGGACGAGCCAGTATCGAGCGTGAGCCAGTCGCGTGAAGAGGCGCTGGAGCGACAGCAGAGGTAGCCGACGATGAGAGTCGTCGGTAGGTCTCGGGCTGCTCACCGCGTGAGGATGGGTGCAAAGGTCGCGAGCGACAGAGGGGCGGACCGGGGTTATCGGGCTCAGCGCGATGGACCTTCCCGTCGTGAGGTCGTCAGAGTGGGCTGTCTGGGGTGAACACGGAGAGGACACCCGAGCCGTTGGAGTGAGTGATGGGGGCAGACGTCGGCGGCTGAAGGTGGCCACAGTCTCCTGCGTCACCAGAACCGCTTCCTACGGGGTGGGGGTAGTGATGCCCTTGGCGGGCGGCACGCGGGCGGTCCCAGCCTGGGAAGGTGTGCAGCAGGTCGCGGAGCGCGTCCTGGCGGACGCTTGGCCGGTCTTTTAGTGACGAGAAAGCGGGGTTGCAGTCAGCACGAGCTTCTCGTGGTCGATTGGACAGAGCGGCAGGTTCCTGAGCGACCGACGTTGGCTCTGAGTCAAGGACATCGAGTCACCAGCCGGCGCAGCTTCCAGTCGGGGCCGACTGTCACGAAGCGAGCGGAGAGCGTGTCGAGGTCCGTGCTGTCTCGTAGACGGCACCAGGGCAGGGCGTAGAGAGACCGAGCGCCGCGGTCGCGCAGCACAGGAGGAGGCCTGCGATGCGGAAGAGGGGCACGGTAAGGACGAGATCGGGGCGGGCAGTGGAAGCAGGGTTGTCTTCTGGTGGGCGGGGCCAGAGGGACAGCCGCAGCGAGGAGCCGCGGGGCCTGGCTATTTCTCCGCTCATGGTGGGTCGCGCCGTCGATGAATGGGTCCTGCGGCGTCATCCGCAACGAGGAAGCGCTCAGACTGCACCGTAGGGTACCGAGGGACGTGCCGGGTATCCCAGAAGCCTGCTGAGGCTTTTCGATGAACACCAGCGCGGCCCCGTGGCCTCGGCATCAGAGAGACGACGATGTCTGATAGTGCCAGAGAGACATCAGTTCACAAAGAATCCGTAGTGGGCGGAAACGCCCTCGCTGCTCCCCGGTGGCTGGTCGACATGCATCGGGACGATGGATGGTGGAGGCCGCTGCATCAGTTCATGTTTCGGGGGAGAATGGTCCGTCTGCGAGACGGGCGGCGCGCCGGGAGAGCCCTATTTCTTTTAGGCTCTCCCGGCGTGTCGTTGTCTCGTCGCTCAGTCTCGCTGCTGCAGGGGCGGGTGTCGCCGGCTGGGGCCGTGAAGTGCGAAGACGAATCCACTGAGCGTCGGCAGGAGCAGTAGGAGCAGGGCGATCCACCAGGACGGTCGGAAAAGGCCGGATCCCGTCTTGGGAAGGAGTTGGACTGTCTCTTGAGCAGACTCGGTCTGCAAGGTGTTCTGCTCCCGGACCGACTGGTAAGTGGCGCTGTCTCGATCCTCTGACGGGCTCGGGCTCCCGGCTGATGGCTCGTCGGCAGGCGTGTCGGAAGGCGATGGTGGAGGCGGTGGTGGATTCCCTGGCGGGTTGACGCCGCCTGGTGGATCCACGCCTGGCGGGGGATCATCGGGGCCCGGTGGCGGCGGCGGTGGCGGTGGTGGCGGCGGCGGGACTGGCGCGAACCGGTTGACGAGCTCGACGACGCAGCGGACTTCTCCGGTTTCCTCGTCGATGGAACATGCCTCAGGCATGCCGCAGTCGTTGGGGTCCTGGCAGCCGAGGAGTTGGAGGAAGCCGGGGTAATCGTATGACCCGAAGCCTCGCGACGGAATCCAACCCGCGGGACCGGACTGCTCGGTGATCACCAAAACGAAGTCGCTGAAATCCCCGTCCAGTGGGAGGGGGAGGAAGACAGGCGGTGTGCAGATCACGGTGGAGGACGAGGCCGGACAGGTGAGGGTGACTACCTGGTGATCGGGATGACCCTGGGGCCAGAGCGTCACCTGCACAGTCGCAGCTCCACCGGGCGGCAGGGCACCGGTCCAGCGCTTGGTGAAGTCGAGCCAAATTCCGATACCGCCACCGCTGCTGTTGCGGTTAACGACAGCAATCATGAGAGAGTTGCCAAAGAGCATCCATCCGGGACCGACCCTGTAGATGTTGGGCGGGCCGGCTATTAGCTCGTGAGACGTTCCGTCCCAGGTGCCGAAACCCTGCCAGGGGACCCAGCCCGAAGGCATAGCATCCTCGCTGATCGTGATCGGGCCCCGGTTTGTGACCCAGCCGGACACAGTGACGGGGTTCGGCACGCATGAGGCAGGATTCTCTGTATTCGAGCAAGTGAGCGTGACAGTGCCTCCTGGGGTCTCGAGCGTGAGTGTCGCAGGGCTATCCGGTAGGTCATTGCTAGCCCATAGTTTCGATACTGTAATGATGAGGTCCTGGAGCTGGTTGCGGACGGTAACAGTACAGCGTTGGGGGCACTCCATCAGGTTCACGTTGCCGGTTCCTCCGATGACGGTCCAGCCGTCAGGTGGATTCGGCTCTTCGACGATGAGCGTGCCCGGGCGAGAGGGGAAGGTGATGGTGCCGCAGAAGACGGGCGAAAAACCGGCCGGGCAGTGAACCGGCTGCGTGACGTCGTCGGCTGTCACCAGGAGCGTAGTCGCCGGGCCGAAGAAGTCATTGCCGAAGACGTCGAGCCAGCGCTTGTAGAGCGTCAGCTGCCACTCTTGGCCGGGGGGATTGTTCTCTGAGAATGGCTGGTTCGAATTTGACCCGGCGGGAGGGCAGGCGATCTTGCTTGCACCGCCGCAGGTGCCCGGCGCCTCCTGCGTCGGAGGAGGTTGCGGCGTCTGCGGATTCGACTGCTCCGTCCCTTGCTCCGTCGCGGTCTTGGTGACTTGAGGAGTCTCGGTGGGCGTGAGCTTATCGGCGTGCGTGGGTTGGATGGAGGCGAAGGTCGCGACGAGCATCGACAAGATGACGACGACGACGAGTAACCGACTTCTGCGTTGCGTGGAGTACGCCATGTGTGACCCCCTCCCGATCGGGGCTGACGCGATCCAGCAGATTTTTAGCAGCTCATCGTCCCATGCGTCAAGGCCGAGAGGGAAGCAGGGCGAAGTACCGATAGAGAGAATTCGTACTGGGTGAGTGTGATACGTTTTGGCAAGGGGAAGGGGCAGGACGCTGGACGCGGCTGGTTTCGATATCGCGAGTGAAGCCGGCGGTAACGGGGTTCTCGTGGGTGGTACGGGTGGTGGGATCGTGGTCACAGGCTTGGTGCGCGGCCGGGTCGGGGAGTGCTCGGACCGTCCCTCCGCTCGCGCGATCAGCGGGCGAGGAACGCACGGCACCTGCTGCCGCCGTGACCGGCCGCTGGTCTTGCGCGCTCTGGGGTGCGGCGCGTATGTCGGCGCTCGTCTCACGCCGAGCGGGGCGTGTCTGGTAGAGGGAACGAGTGGCGACGACACGACTGTGCTGGTCGTGGTGGTCCACGAGCAGTGCGCGACCGATGCCGATCGTGGTTCTGCTCGGCGAGCGAGTGGGTGGCGAGGGGACGGCTTCGCACGTGCGCGAGCCGGCGATCGGTGACTGATGCGGTCGGGTGCTGTGGTCGGGCAAGGCAACTCGTGGTGGTGGCGGGACGGCGCGAGCCGGGGCAGCGTGACTGGCCCGTGTGGAACGCGCCGAACGGTCCGGTCGAGCAGGGTCAGTGGGACAGAACGAGCGGTTGCGGCAGTCCGAAGGCGAACCCCTGAACGTAGTCGCAGTGCCAGGAACGGAGTCTCTCGGCGACGCTGGGACGATCGACTCCCTCGCTGATGACACGCAGCCCCAGGCGGTGGCTCGTCTCGGTGATCGCGCGGACGAGCAGGTCGCCTTGCGGAGTGCCGACGAGGTTGATCACGGCGCGGTCGATCTTGATCAGGTCGAGCGGCAGAGTAGCCAGGGTCATGCAGGAATGCGTTCCGCTCCCGTAGTCATCGAGCGCGACAGAAAACCCGTTCGCGCGCAAGTGCTCGAGGACGTTGGCGAGCGCCGAGAGGTCGGTCAGCGCGTGCTCGTCCGTGATTTCCAGCGTGATGTGCCCGCCTCCACTGGCTGACCCGAAGTCTTTAACTTGGCCAGTGGCGTGCAAACGCAGGAGCACGGTCGGTGGAGCGTTGACGTGGACGGACAGTCCCGCGGCACAGTAGCGCTGCGCGACCGCGAGGGCAGCACGGAAAAGCTGCTCGTGCCGGTCCAGTTGGTCGACGAGCGGCAGGAAGAGGCACGGGCGCAGGATCCGCTGGCCGACGCGGAGCCGGGCGAGGAGCTCGAACCGTTCTTCGACAGTGGGGTTGAGTGGGACGATCGGTTGGACGACGAAACTGAACTGTCCATCGAGGACCGCTCGAGCGATCTCGAGCTGGGTGGGCAGGCCTGGATCGGCCTCCTCCGCACTCAGGGTGATGACTGGGTCGTCTAGGCTGAGAGCGAGCTCGCGGAGTCGAGCGAGCAGCTGGCCCAGCGCCGACTCGCTGAGCGAGGATCGTCGCAAGGGGGTCACGACGAAGGTGACGCGCGAGTGGAACGGCCACGCGGAGAGCGTGGGGTAGGCCCGTTGAAAGGCCGGGAGCACCTCGCGCAGCCTCTCGGTCACTTCGGTGGAGGGTGCAGTGTCGATGACGGCGACCAGACTGGCTGCATCGAGCCAGATCAAGTGCGTCGGCTCGATGGCACGCTCGAGCAAGTCGGTGAGCGTCGTCTGCAGGCTCGGCGTGATGTCCTGATAGAACGACGTGACGCGGAGGGTGCAGGCGTGGAGGAGGCCGTACACGAGGGAGACCGACTGCTGTGTCTGCAGGGTGCGTTGGAGCAGGCGAGAGAGGACGCGCAGCGGTGACTCGAGCACCGCGTGCGTGCCCTCACCCGCGCTGGCAAAGTGGCACGACGGTTCGAGCACGTTCCGAACGAGGTCCGGCACGAACTGGATCAAAACGGTCGACCGCCCACTCGGGTCGCACCCGAGCGTCGTCGCGCGCACGGAGAAGCGCCGCAGGCCCATCGCCGTCGCGGCCAGCACTGGGTAGTCTTCGAGGGTGTGGCTTTCAGCCAAGCGGGCGCCGAGCCCGCGCCAACTGGGGAGGACGGGCAGCAACCGCTCGAGCGTCTCACCGACTGCTTGCGGTCGGTCGATCAGGCGCTGAAAGGCAGGGTTCGCTGCGATGACGGTCCACTGCTCGTCGACCATGCAGGTCGGGATCGGCGAAGTCCGCCACAGTTCGTCGAGCGTGAGAGCGAGGGCGACACGGTCGAGCAGGCTCTCCAGGAAGGGTCGGAGTCTCACACACTCAGCGATCGCGGCTGGTAACTCCGGTGTTTGGCAGAGCTGCATCCAGAGCAAACCCTCAGGGTGTCCGTCGCGCCAGCGGAGCGGCAGGAGCACACCCGGTAGCTGAAAGAGCGGGAGGGAGTGGTGGGAAGCGTCTCGGATCGGGAGAACGACCGGGTCGGGAGTCTGGGCGATCGCGCAGACAGTCTGGCTGGCGAGCGACAACGGAATCGGATGATCCTCGGAGTCGTGCGACGCGACTAGGACGTAGTCCCTGTCCGCACGTTCGGAGAGCCACAGCGCTGCGGCAGGAGACGGCAAGCGGGCGAGGAGCGTCTCGAGATCCTGCTGCGCGACGATCCGGCTCGGAAAGTGCTCCATAGACGTTTCCTCACCCGTCCCTACCCGATTCGGATAAATAATACGGAAGGAACACGGTGAGTGCAAGGCTGTTCCTGTACGAGGAGCCGGCGAGAGCCGCTGGCTAGGCAGTGCCTGCTCCGGTGCCGAACCGCTCGGCGCGACGGCCGCAGACCCGTCCTCTACAGTGAGGAGACTATCGGGCTGCCGAGACGGCAGAGGCTCGCCTGGATCGAAGGTGGGCGAGCGACCCGGGAGGGTGCCGCAGTCGCGAGCGATGACCCGGAAGTTGCTGCGCGGTCGCCGGTACCGGCAGGACGGCAGCGGACACGCGACGGGTCGGTCACCGATGGCGAGCGCGAGCCTTCCCCACCTCGGGATGCGGTCACCTGGTCGAGCAGCGGCGGGTGCTGGTCTCTGCTCGAGTCGGTGCTGGCGGGTCGAGCGCTGCCGGCCAGTGGCCTGGTGCGGGTCGGCCGTACTCGCTGCGTCGACCGATAGGTGGATCAGTAACCGCTGCTGTTGGCAACGGTCGTGGTGGAGGCATCCCGGCTGACGGGGCGGCCACACTACTGGACGCGGAGCCACTGGTGAAAGCGGGTGCGATGGCCCTCGCGGCACTGCTCTGTCCGACCAATTGGGGCATCGCTACGATCACCACATGGGAGCATGAGCAGGTTCGCGTTCCTGGAGAGCAGGGACAGGAACCTGGCGGGAGCGCTTGTCACAGTCTCTGCTCCCCAGGGGACCGAACCACCCGTCACCTCATGATGGTCGCCGGGAAACCCGACTGGCGATCACGCCGGTCGCCGCTGGCACGATCGCGAGGAGGCTCAGCAGCCACCACGCGACCGGTCGGGCGGCGAAGCCGGTTCGCGGCAGTACCTGATGGGCTGTGTTCTGCTCGAACGCGGTATCCTCGGCAGCCCAGGTCGCCGTGTCGTCACTCGCGCGTCGTTCCGGGCGCTCTCGGTCGCTGGGGTCGCTCGTGGCGTTCCCGCTGCTCGACTGTCCGTTGCCGTTGCTCCCGATGCCACCACCCTGGCCACCGCTTCCGCCACCAGCACCGCTCGCACTGCCGCTGTCGCCTTCGTTGCCATCGCCACTACCGCCGCCGGGGTCGCCACCGCCACCGGAGGGGCCCTGGTTGGTCAAGTTGATCGAGCAAATGAGGATCGGCGGCCCTTCCTTATCCGACAGTCGGCAGGCTCGCGGGATGTTGGGGCAGTCGTCGGGCGTGCATCCGAGGAGGCCCAGAAGGCCGATAGCATCATAGGTCCCGAAGTTGCCAGTCGGCGTCCAGCCTGGCGGACCGCTCAGTTCGGTGATGGTCATCGTGAAGTTGGCGAAGAAATCGTCTTCGTCCGACGTGTAGGGGAAATTGATTTGGTAACAGGTCTCGACAGCGGCGGTTCCTGGGCAGGTGAAGGTGCGCACTTGGTGCAGCCAATGCCCTTCCGGGTAGAAGGTCAGCTGGATCTGAGCCGGGGCGTTGGGTGGGGCAGCTCCCACCCACTCCTTTCGAAACTCGAGGACGAGGCCCACAGCATCGTTAGGCGGCTGAGGGTCAGCGGTATTGAGATTCACGGTCAGGATGTAGAAAGAACCCCCCTCCAGCCACCAATCGCCCTGCGGGCCGAAGTCGTAATAGGTGTACCCCGAACGTGGAGGCTCGGAGCCGTCCCAGTAACCCAAGCCGAACTGTTCCACTGCCTCCCAGTCGGGGGGTAGGCCAGTCTCCTGGACGCGGATCCAGCGGTCCGCTGGGTCGGCCAGTGCCCAATCTTCGAGGATCAGCGGATAGGGGGTGCAGTACTCTCTCGAGCTGGTTCCCGGGCAGGTGATGGTGAACGTCCCCAAACCGGTGTCGATCGTGTAGGTGGCTGGGCTACCGGGTGGCTCTGGTCCGTACCAGAACTTCGTAAGGTGAATCGAGAGATCCTTGATCTGGAGCACGATCGGAATCTGGCAGGGGTTGCCGCAGGCGAGGAGGTCGATATACGAGTAGGTTCCCGGGCCACTGACGACCCTCCAGGACGGTGGCAGCAGGCCAGGTGGGTCGATCACAACGGACTTCGGTACGTGAGAGAACGGTCCGAGAGGAACGCACCAGCCTGGCGCCGGGCCGTAATGGCACCAGGTGGTCAAGGTGGTCGGCGTTCCGACGTTGAGAGTAACGTCGATCGGATACCTTGCTGAAGGATGTGACGACGGGCCGATCCAATACGGGTTGCCGAAGACGTCACGGGGGTCGAGGTACAGCTCGAGGTACCATTGGCTCAGGGGACCGGGAGGGTCGTTGCCATCCTTATGCAAATCGGAGCCGCCCGGAGGGCACGTCTTGGACGATGGATCGCATTTGTCTTCCACGGGCGCGTGGCACTCGGCCGCCTTGCGGTCTGGCCCGTTCGAACCTGGACCAGCAGGCTCGTTCTCTTTCCCGACGGACTCTCGGGTATCGGGCGGTTTGCCCGGATCCACCTTATCGGCCGCAGCGGGTAGCCCGGAGAGCAGCGTCGCGAGTGTCAGCGACATCCCGAGGAGCACGACGAGCACACTCCACGGGCAAGCGGACGCACGACCATGGCCGACCTCCGATCGGAACACCCGCAACACTTGCCACCAAGTATACAATAGGTTGGGGTCCGTCAACTCAGTGGGCGACCGTGTTCGACCACGAGCAGGGAAGCCAGCAACCGGACGCGGAGTACACTGGATCGGGGCGAGCGGTGCGTCGTGCGGAGGGGAAGGAGCGACCGGATGCACTGGTCTCGACGGTGGATCGGGCGATTGGCGTGGGTGAACGCGGTGGCGATGGGACTGGTACTCCTTTTGGGGGCAACGGTCACCGCGACCGGCTCGGGTTTCGGCTGTGGCGAGTCGTGGCCGCTCTGCCACGGCCGGTTGCTTCCGCCGCTC
>NZ_JBRBZA010000001.1:0-43395 GCF_053493975.1 Thermomicrobium sp. | reverse complement strand
CCTCAACACGTTAAAGAGGGCAGCCGTTTCTTGCGCTGTGAGCGTGGCCGTCGGCTCATCCAGTATAAGCAGGCGAGCTTCTCCGGCTAACGCACTTGCAATCTCAACAATACGCTGCTGTGCAACAGGCAGCGTCCGCACGGGCCGCTTTAGATCGATTGTTACGCCGAGTTGGGATAGTATAGCCCGTGCTCGCTCTTCAACTGCGGTCCGGTCTACCCACGACAGGAGAAGTACTCGCCGAATGGGAAAATCTGAAAGCGAGATATTTTCGCCGACGGTCAAGTCGGGGACGACGTGGATTTCTTGAGGGAGCACACGGATTCCCAGCTGCCGCGCTGCACGTGGTGACTGGAAAGTTCTTTCAATACCATCAAATCGTATTGTGCCACTATCTTTATTATATTCTCCCGATATAATCTTTATCAGCGTAGATTTCCCAGCGCCATTAAGACCAAGAAGTGCCACAATCTCGCCGTAATCTACATGAAAGTCTACGTTATGCAGGACACGCATAGGACCAAAGCTTTTCGTAATGCCCTTGACTTCCAGAAGTGATCTCCGAGTACTCCTCTGCTCGCACATAATCACAGCATCACCCTCTTTTGGGTTACTTCAGTAGCGCCTGGTAGTCCTTCAGGTTGGGATCCTTGCGAAGCTGCTCAACGAACAGCCGATATTCCTGTTCGGGAAATGTAAATACAAAATCAGGCTTACGCTTCGTACACTGGTACTGAGGATAGAATTCACAGATATTTGCTGGTGTTACCATAGGATGTTGAATCAGTACGCCAGGTGGCACAGAATAACCTGCGAGCATCATCAGTGCAAGAGGAATGAGGTAGTTACCGTAGCGCTCAGGGAAGAATCCCACCGAGCCGATCATCCGCTCTTCGGCCATCATCGTGTCGAGCTCGTCAGCATTCATTCCCACAGCCAAAAGATCGTTATAACGACCGGCGGCCTTCACCGCCTGCAGCATGCCGATCGTAGACCCATCATTAATCGCTGTAACCAAGATAGGGGCACCTGCTGGTATCCGCCCTAGGAGATTCGCCATTTCTGTGTACGAAACCTCACGAACATTCTTTGTGTCAATCGTAAGAAGCTGTTCCTTGGGTAAGTCCTTGAGAACAGCAAGGATACCGGCCTTCTCACCGTCTGTACGCATCTTGGGGACGACACCTGATTGAGGCAGTTCGCCCACCACCGCATAGACGTCCTTCATTCGGTCCTGTCCCCAAAGTGCGATCGCGGCTTGGGCAAGATATGCCCCTGCAAGAAAACCGGCGTAGGGGTTATTTGCACCGAAGAAAACGGCATCACCGAGCGGTATGTCGATAGCAACGACTGGGATGTCGGCATTCTTGAACTTCTGCCAAATCTGTGGGCCGAAGTTGACGTCCGTCTGGAACTCAATAACAAAGTCAACATTTCGCTGAATAAAACTGTCAGCTACTTGCAGAGCGACTGGGCCTGAGGCTTGATTATCAGCAATAATCAGCTCAATGCCAGCCAAGTCAGTGTTCTTCTTTATGCTCTGCTCAACAAGCAGGCAGAAATTGATGTCACGAGCCAGATTAGCAAACCCAAATACGTATCTGTCGCCATTCTTTGGCGGGCGCTTTGCCTTTGCAGCTTCAACCATCTGCTGCAGCGTCTCAGAAGGCATTAGACGGCCGTCGTAATTGTCCGGGTTAAAGCCGAAGAACTCTACGGCAGTCAGTGTTGCTTGTGTAGTAGGAACTACTGTGGGGGAGGTCTGAATTGCCACGCCAGGAACTGTGGGGCTAGGGGCCGGCGCCGATGAGGGCGGAGCACTAGTTTCCTGGGTAGCGGTAGGCGCTGGGGTTGCTTGGCGACATGACGTGAGCAGTAGTGAGGCCAAGCCTGTACCCGCGAGTCGCATCATGTCGCGCCGTGTATAGAAGCGTTCTTCAGTATTACCTCCCTCTCGCATTTTCATTCCCTCCTGTTTCAAGCACTTTTGGTTGCCCTCCATAGCATCTCCTCCTTCTATCAATCCGCCGCGGCTCGAGCTACCAATTCATCTTCGTTAACTGTCCATGTTCACCTCCAGATTCTCCTTACCTGCACCCCCATGGCCCGTAGCTCCGCCGCACGCTCCTCGCTGGTATCGGCCAGCAGCACCTGGGAGACAACCTTTACTTGTCCGATGATGTGTAGGCCGTACTGCTGAAACTTCGTCCCGTCCACGAGCAGTATAGCTTCCCGTGACTGCTCAATCATGGCCCGCTTGACGTCCGCCTCTTGGGCGTCAGGATCGGTAAGGTTGCCGTTCGGGGTCACTCCTTTGACACTAAAGAAGGTCTTATCAGCATAGAGAGAGGCGATATCGGCCAATGTCCGCTGGCCAACAAATGACAGCGTCAGCTTGCGCAACGCACCCCCTATCCCGATCAGCTCCAATTGCGGTACCTGGCTGCTGGCAACCAACTCCATGATCGGGAGAGAGTTGGTCGCGATAGTGATTGCAAGCCCGAGATTGACAATACGCCTTGCAAGGTAATACGCCGTTGTCGACGAGTCAAGAAAGATCGCTTCTCCAGGATTGAGCATCGCGGCGGCAATCTCTGCCAACAACTCCTTCGCTTCCACCGCCCGCTCGAGACGTTGGGCAAATGAATCCTCGTGTTGGGCGAAGCTCGGGAGGATAGCTCCTCCATGTGTCCGCTTAAGCTGCCCAGCTCGCTCGAGCGCATCTAGATCCCGACGAATGGTCATCGGCGAGATCCTGAAAAGCTGCCCAAGTTCGGCCACTGTAATGCTTCCGCGCCGGTGCAGAAGTTCCAGAATCTGACGACGGCGCTCCTCTGGCAGTGTGCGAGTCGACGAGCGAATCTGGTCGATCATGGCCTTAATTCGCGATGATCTAGACGAACTCATCCATACAATAGCACACATTCGATCAATCTGCAAGAGATCGACGGGACGGCCCCATTGCTCGGCTGTGCTAGACACGCGCCTGGCCGGAACTCGATGGAGCTCAGTCCAGTGCAGGCAATAGCAGTAGATCCCAGCGGGAGCCGTCGCCGCTATACTCCGCACACCATTTATGGCCACTCTAGTGCGCTAATTCCCGGCGGGGCCCACTGAATGCGTACGAGCCCACTCCCCGTAAAGGCTAGGGAACCAGCATGCGCCTCGCATCGCAACGGTTTCTACTGCCGCTAGCCAGAATACCATTGACGGAGAGAGTGACGCGAATCGAACGTTATGCGGGCAGGCACGCGCCTAGGAAAGGGGGTAGAGGGGCAGACCCTTACGGGGAAACTCGAATGCCTCGTTGCCTTGAGTATGCGCAGCCTCTGCCAGCCAGGTTTTCCCTGAAGCGAGTCTTCCAGCACCTAGATCCCGTGTCCACGCCATTGAGCCCGACGTAAGCCCTCCAGGGTTATTGTTCGAGTAACGCCACATGTTCAAATTAGGAAATGCGAAGCTAAGTCGCCCAGTCAGGGGCACGGCGAGAGTATAGTGCGCTTCGTGAAGCACTTGCGGCATCTAGTCACCATCTTGTGGAACCAATAGGTTAGCCACATCTTCGGGGTTGGACTCTGTAGCAGTTGGCTCGCCGGCAACCTGCTCTTCCACTAGTCACGAGGGATTCCGCCCAAAAGGGGTTTAACAAATAGTTAGGTAACTCAGACACTCGGCCAGGGAGAGACTCCAGCCGCTCTCTCTGTACCACCGGTTCGGGCATCGGCCGGATGCGCCGAAGCTTATCCCATAGAAGCTGCAACCATTCCTGCTGGGACGATTGTGTCCAAGCGGAAACTTGACCATCACGCGCTTGGTGCTCGTGCTGTCAGAGAAGAATAACTGGATGCCGTTCACACGAGCACATGTCAGGTTTTGAGGTAGTTGCGGCTGAACCGGGCATTCTCGCCAAGGTTATCCCGTCAAGATGCCCGTGATGCATGGGTCGGACGCGAATGGCCCAGTGTAGTTCTCGTTCCACAGCTTGCCCTATAGGAGAGTGTTTACTACCGCAGTTGTGCTTTTGAGCGATTGGTCACAATCGGTTGGATTGAAGTAGGGGCACGGCTTGCCGAAGTTGCAGTGGACTGGTTACTGGATCTTGTTAATGATGCCCTTGATCTGATCCCGCCAGTCGAACAGCAGCGAGTGCAACCACAGTGCGCAGTGCGACCCCAGGGAAGTCTGCCGGCGAAGCGCTGCCGGGAAGGCAATCTTGACGAGCACCAGTCTTCATCGCCTGACAACGTAGCGCCCGGCGGGTGTAATCCGCTCGCCGCGCGGCACCGCGTGATTGAACCTCCCAGCCTCACGCACTCAGTGCCGTGGAGTAACGGATCGCCTCAAGGCGCCAAGAACACTAGCAGGGCAGATCGACTCGGCGTATCGGCACACCCACGAACTTAAGAGGTCCGGTGTTTGGGTGCTGGGGATCAGTGCGGAGTGGCGGCCTGTCAATTTGGGAGTTCAGGAGTGCACCCAGCACCTTTGCCTCATCGCTGCAAAGGAGAGTAGTCGCGACTGCCACTACACGAGTTTAACGAATTGAACCAGATCGCAACCAAAGCGATCGAGGCTGTTCCGCAGGGCACGGATATCCTAGATCTTGCATGCCTTAATTAAAATCCTAAGCACTTCACACACGCAGTACGGCGCGTCACCGCCGCTGCGCCACTCAAACCGCACGTGGTGAAGCGCGCCGAAGTAGGCGCCTGAGCTTCCCGCCGCCTTGGCGAGCCAAATACCATTTATGTCTAAGCACTGGGTCAGGACCTTGATCGCCAAGATCAGTTGCGCAGGGTCAAGGACGCGCGACACCCTTACTGTCTTGGCTCCGTGGGGGAAGTCCACGCCTGACACGACCAGCTCAGCAGTCTAGTACGATCAGCCTAAGCCAGAGCTTCGAAGGCACAGGCAAGGGAGTCGACCAGCAGCAATGTGTTAGACGAACTCACTGATATTAACAGGGTAAAATCTGTACGTAAGTAGCTGTACGTAAATAGCCCCACAGCAGCGGACCCGGAGCCAGTCGTGTGTAGGCCTGAACCATCATGTAACCCTTCTCCTCTCGTTTCTGCTCGCACGCCGCGGGGTGGAGCAGCGGCAGCTCGCTGGGCTCATAACCCAGAGGTCGTGGGTTCGAATCCCACCCCCGCTACCACTCCTGAGCTGAGCACCTGGTGATCGCCGGGTGCTTTGTCGTCTTCGGCCGGTTCTGAAAATGTTGGGCCGAGATTCCGCCCACACGACGTGCCCGGTCAGCACGGGCTCCCCTCGATACCGTTCTCGCTGCGAGTCAAATTGTCGTATGCCTGCGCTTGCCGAGTACTGTGGTGTCCTTATCTACCTCTGCAGGCACGCAATGCGACCAATGAGCCCAGCGTGGGGGCGTCTCCGCGCCTTCCACGCTGGGCTCGTTGCGCGCTGGCCGAGTCACTCACGTCGGGGTGATCACCGCGCGTCCAAAGTATCGCCCGTGTTTGAAGTCATCGATCGCCCGGTTGATCTCTTGGAGCGTGTAGCGCTGCGTGAACACGCGGACCTTCCCGCGAGCCACGAGATCGATCAGTTCGACCAGTTCCTTGTAGTTCCCAACCAGGCTCCCGGCGACCGTCAACTCGCCAAAAATCATGCGCACGGTCGGAATCTCCAATGTCCCCCCATAGCCGATGATGAGATGCGTCCCTCCCTTGCGGAGCATCTGCCAGCTCTGCTGCTCGACTCCCTGCTCACCGACGAAGTCGAGCACGACGTGTGCACCACCACCGGTGAGCTCACGAATTTCCGCAGCCAGATCAGGGCTCCCGGCCAGAACATGATCCGCCCCGAGCTCGCCAGCCCGCTCCCGCGCCAACGGCGACCGGTCGACAGCGACGATCCGCACCCCTGCGAGAGCCCGCAGGACCTGGAGCGCGATGTGCCCGAGTCCGCCGATACCGATGATCACCACCCATCCATCCGGTGGGGCAATGCGGCTCGCCCGCTTGGCTGCTCGATACGCTGTCAGCCCCGCGTCGGCCAAGGGTGCGATATCGACCAGATCGACGTCCTCAGGCACCTTCACCAGCGCCCGTTCGGTCGTGACGAGGTACTGGGCGAATCCGCCGTCCGAGTCCAATCCTGGGAACCGCGCGCTGGTGCAGTACATGTCCTCCCCGACCCGGCAGCCGAGACAGAGCCCGCAGGTCGCCTGTGGGTGGCAAATCACGCGATCTCCCACGCGCACGTTGCGCACGGCACTGCCAACTGCCTCGACGATACCCGTGTTCTCATGTCCGAGCGTGTACGGGAGCAGCTTTCCCTCCGGATCGAGAATCGGGCGCCAGACTCCCTCGATGATGTGGAGATCGGTCCGGCACAGCCCCGCTCCCACGATACGGACGATCACCTCGTCCGGTTGCCGGATCGTCGGATCCGGAACGGTCTCGAGGCGCAGTTCTTCCTGCATCGCCGGGTCATACCGATACAGCCGAGCAGCCAGCACCGCCTATCCTCCTCTCGCCCGATGAACTGGGTGCGCCGCGCGGCGCACCCAGTTCGCTTTCCGCCTCGCCCCCGATCAGCTCAGGCCGCCTGCTGAGCAGCCAGCCTCTGGCCGATCGGATCCTGCGCCAGCTTCGCCTTCTGCGCCGCAATGTCGATGCCGTACAGGCGCGCCGCGTTCTCGCCCAAAATCTTCCGCTTGGCCTCCGGCGTCAGATCGACCCCGTACTCCTCTTTGATGTCCTCCGGCAGCTCGAACCGCGCAAACGCCTCCACGATCCACTTCGGTGTCCAAATCGCATAGTCGCTCCCAAACAAGATCCGGTCTTCACCCACCCAGTAGAGCAGGTTGGCCATGATCTCCGCAAAGTAGCGCGGGCGCGTCGCAATGAAGGCCGAGGCCACCGCCAACCCCGCATACACGTTCTTGTCCTGCTTGGCGATCCAGCAGAAATCGTCCAGCCGCGGCAACCCCACATGCTCGATGATGAAGTTCAGCTCCGGAAAGTCGGTCGCCGCATAGTCCACATCGTGCACGTCAAAAGCATCCTTGCTCAGCGGATAGAC
Organism: Thermomicrobium sp.; assembly: GCF_053493975.1. NCBI lineage: Bacteria > Pseudomonadati > Thermomicrobiota > Thermomicrobia > Thermomicrobiales > Thermomicrobiaceae > Thermomicrobium > Thermomicrobium sp. Next base: position 36,348 of record NZ_JBRBZA010000001.1, on the reverse strand, counting down.
CGTCGGCCCTTTGTGAACATGCAGGTTCTTGATGCCCAGCTCGCGACACAGCTCCAGATACCGATAGGCCATCGGATCGGTCAGCTTCCAACCACGCGACCCGTCGTACCACTCCGCGGTATAGAGCTTGAGCCCGCGGATCGGATACTGCTCGACCATCCGCCGGAACGTCTCCAGCCCCGCCTCGCCCCAGCGCGGATCGAACGAGCCGCACAGAATGAAGCGATCCGGATACTTCTGGACCAGCACGTAATTTTGCTCGTGCGTGTTGAACCCGTTCTTGAAGAACTCACGCAGGTACGTGGAGTTGAAAATCCCCATGTCGACGTGGCCTTCGAGAAACAGATCCCGAACCAAGTCCTCCTCGCTGTACTTCATGAACTTCTCGAACGGCCAGACCGCCTCCTTCGGACTCAAGGCCAGATGGTAGTCGTAAAAGCACTTGATCCAGCCCTCGCCCCACTGATTCCGCCAGTTCTCCGGGCTGCCATCCCAAAAGTGCATGTGCCCGTCGATGACGAAGACCTCCTGCCCATCGATCGTGATCATGGAACAGCCTCCTTTCGCTCACGAACCCACCACTGTTGCCGACTTTCCAGGAGTGCCTCACACAAGGCGGTACTCGCCCGCAGATTGACGACGGTCGCGCGGAGCCGACGGAGCTCATCGGCCAACTCGCCTTCGGCGATCGCGCGACCATCGGGCCGCAGGAGCAGGGGTGCGTCCGCATCCATGGAAAGCCCGAGCTCGGCACGTCGCGCGAGATACCGGTCGACGAGGCGAGCACGAACCGGTCCGTACCGGTTGTCCTCGGCGCACAACCACGCATCTTCGCCCTTGCTTACGAGGGTAGCCAGCGTGGCTCTCGTCAGAACCGACTCGGGTGCTCCCGCGTTGCGCAACGCTTGGACCAGAACCAGTAACCGACTCAAGTACCCTTTGAGGAGGAACCGTTGGCGGAGTTCTTCGAGGTCTTCGGTCGCCTCATCGGGAAACAGCTCGCAAAAGGAGCGACCGGCACTCACTCCCCGCGAAAGGACATCGCTCGCGAAGTGATCTTCCAGGACAATCTCGACCTGGGAGATTTCCGACCGCTCGAGCAGGGCACGCCGCACACCATCCGCCATGAGGTAGGCAAAGTTCGGCGAGCACCAGTAGGTCGGTAGACGCAGCACGACGCGAACGCGCTGGTCCTCCTGTTCGACGCGCTGCACAAAACCGAGGCGAACGATCGATTCGTCGAGTTCCGGGTCGAGGACTCGCTCGAGCTGCGCCCAGAGCGTTTTCGTCTCCATCGCTGGCTCCCTGATCGATCGATGCTCGGGCAATTCTCGCGAAGAGCTTAGCTACTCGAGGAACCTGGCTCAATGGATACGAGCATTCTTGGCAGATACTGCCAAAAGGACCGGAAAGTCCGATCACGAGAGGGAAGCCATACTCGCAACGCGGCGCAAGACTCCGACCAGAAGCTCACTCTCAGCAGCGAACCGCCGAACCGGCACACTGATCGCAAGGGCGACCGCTACCCGGCCATCTTCGCGTGCCAATGGGACAGCGATGCAAGCCGAACCGAGCGCGTACTCCTCGCGGTCGAAGGCGACTCCGCTGGCTCGGACCTCACGGAGCTCGCTCTGGAGCTGAAGCGGCGATTCGATCGTAGTCGGAGTGAATCGGGGAAGTCGCTCTTGTCGAAGATAGTCCGGCCACTCCTCCAGACGACGATCCACGAGCAGGAGCTTCCCGAGTGCAAGAGCATGCGCCGCACCGCGGAAACCGCGCCCCAAACCCGGCAGCTCACGCACACCGCGCCGACCGTGGACGAAGATCACCTCCACGTCCCGGTCCGACCAGACAGCTAAGTAAGACCGGCAACCCGTCAATTCACTGATCCGGCTCGCCACCGGCTCGAGTTCGATCGGGTGCAGGCGCCCCCCCAGCAGCTGGTTCGATAACCGATAGAGCGCGGGTCCCGGCCGCAGGCAGCGATGCGGCTCCAAAATGACATACCCCGCAGCAGTCAGGGTGTGCACGAGGTGATAGGCCGTGGAAAGACTCACACCCAGTTCAGTCGCCAGCTCTTTGACAGAAAGCCCGGGCTGACGCTCGACGACGAGCTGTAAAACTTGGAGGATCCGCTCTCCCGTACTGAGCGTGCGCGCAGGCCGCACCACTGTCACGAGCCCCTTTCTCGTCGGCCTCGACCGGGCGGTGACATGCTCACCTTACGGCATCGAGAGCCGGCACGTCAAGGGGCGGGATCCGCGATTTGGGGTGCCAGCCAGAATTTCCCGCGTTCGCATGAGTCCGCACGACAAAAGAATGGGATAGCGGAAAACTGGTGGAAGCGAAGGCTCGGCAGCGACGTGCCGGCTCTGTCTGCCGACAGAAGTTCCTGTCGCGCCCGGTACGGCATTCCCCATCCCTGGTGGAGCGGCGCACGTTTTCCGCGCGCAGGGTGGTCCACAGCGCTGCACGATACCCGCCACGACCTTGCCCACCTTGCTCCGCGATGAACGCGCTGTTGGGTGATCGGTGAGGCCGGCTCGGTATCCACCCAGCAGCGCGGGAGCGACCGTCGCTCAGCCTGGCGGCTAGGACAAGGAAAGACGGCGCACCCCTTGACAGACGGCCATCCGAGCGCGCAGAATGAATCCCGACTGACGTGGTCGGGATTCTCCGGTGGCCACCGAGCCCGAACAGTCGGTCCCCCACTGTGGGACGAAGGGAGACGGAGAGACTCGACGACTGAAAGGGGAAACGATGCGTCGCCGCGATCTTCTCCGCGTCGGCGGACTCGGGCTCGCTGCCGGATGGTCACTCCTCGCCGCCTGCCAGAGCGCGGAGCCGACCGTGACCCCCGTACCCCCGACACCGACAGCCGCCGGGACAGGCATGGCGCCGCAGGCCTCACCCACGTCAGGAGCTGCTGCGACACCAACGGCTGGCGCAACACCGACCGTGATGACCCGTCGCCAAGGTGCAGTCGTGACCATCTATTCCGGACGTTCCAAGTCGCTGATCGGGCCACTCCTGGACCGGATCGGTCAGGAACTCGGATTGGATGTGCGGGCGCGCTACGGCGATACCGCCGAATTGGCGACCGCGATCCTGGAGGAAGGGGATCGTTCGCCCGCGGACCTCTTCTTCGGACAGGATGCTGGGGCCTTGGGCGCACTGGCCAAGGAAGGTCGCTTGGCCCCGCTCCCCAGCGAACTCTTGCAACGCGTCCCACAAACCTACCGCTCTCCGAAGGGACTCTGGGTCGGTATCAGCGGACGCGTCCGCACGGTCGTCTACAACACCCAGCGGGTGAAGCCGGAAGAGATCCCTGCCTCGATCCTCGACTTTGCGGGGAACGAGCGCTGGCGTGCCCGACTCGGCTGGGCGCCGACGAATGGATCCTTCCAAGCATTCGTGACCGCTCTTCGTCGGTTGCGCGGAGAGGATGTCGCTCGCTCTTGGCTCGAGGGGATCAAAGCGCTCGACACACGCGTCTTCCCCAACAATGCGAGCATCGTCCAAGCCACGATCAAGGGAGAGATCGAAGCTGGGTTCGTCAACCATTACTACCTCATGCGGGAGCGTGCACAGGCTGGTCGACCACTGCCAGCGGAAAACCATTTCTATACCAATGGTGATCCCGGCGGGTTGGTCAATGTGGCAGGCGTCGGCGTGTTGGTGACGAGCCGCGCGAGCGATGCCGCTCTTCTGCTCGTCGATTATCTCCTGAGCGAACCAGCGCAGCGGTACTTCGCTGAGCAGACTTTCGAGTATCCGCTCCTCGCGGGTGTCCCGGCTCATCCGGATCTGCCGCCGCTCTCGTCGCTCAACCCGCCAGCACTCGATCTCTCCGATCTGGACGATCTCGAAGGAACCCTGGCTCTCCTTCAGGAGGTCGGTCTCCTGTGACAGCGTCAGCAGGGCGAACGACCATCGAGCACTCGCTTCATCGGCGCCGGAGCCTCGCGGCGATCCGCCCCAGCGAAGTCGTGGCGATGATCATCGCGGCGATCGCTCTGGTACCGGTCCTGTACTTGGTCTGGCGCGCCCTGGAGGGAGGCGAGCGGGCACTCGCCTCCCTCACCCATCCTCGTACTGCTTGGCTCGTGCTGCGCAGCCTCGGACTCGCTGTCGCGGTCGCGGTGAGCAGCGCGCTGATCGCCTTCCCACTGGCTGTCCTCACCGAGCGAGTCGCTTTCCCTGGTCGGCGGTGGTTGGCGATCCTGCTCGCCGTACCGCTCGCCGTGCCCAGCTATGTCATGGCGTATGCGGTCGTGGCTGCGCTGGGCCCGCGCGGAACGCTCGCCTCGCTGCTCGAGCGGAGCGTGGGGGTAGATCGGCTGCCGGAGGTATACGGGTTCTTCGGGGCGTGGCTCACCCTGACGCTCGTGACGTACCCCTACAGCTTTCTCGCGCTGCGCGCGGCGTTGCGCGGACTCGATCCGGCCTTCGAAGAAGTCGCGCGCACGCTGCACGCGGGGCGCTGGGCGACGTTGTGGCGCGTCACCGTTCCCTTGCTCGGGCCAGCCTTGCTCTCCGGGATGCTGCTCACAACGCTCTATGTGCTCAGCGACTTCGGCGCGATCGCGATTCTGCGTTACCCGACCCTGACGTACAGTATCTACAACCAGTACCGTCTCTCGTTCGACCGCTCGGCTGCGGCGGCACTGGCGGTGCTCCTGGTCGTCCTCTCAGCGGTCCTGCTGATCGCCGAACGGCGTTGGCAGCGTCGCGCCGCTTTCTATCGCACCGTGGGGACTCGCCGTCCACCGGTCTTGCACCGGCCAGGGTGGGGGAGTTGGCTCGGACTGGGCCTGGCACTGATTTGGGGCACTTGTGCGATCGGTTTGCCAGCGGGCATGGCGACGTTCTGGTTCCTGCGCGCGCGGTCATTGGGGGAACAGCTGCCCGGAATCGGGGAACCGCTCGCGCATTCCCTGCTGGTCGGAAGCGCGGCCGGACTCGTCACGGTCGCACTGGCGCTTCCTGTCGCCTGGGCGGTGGTGCGCGGGAACGGCCGCTTCGTCTCGCTCATCGATTTACCGCTCTGGATCGCCTATGGTCTCCCGGGTATCGTGCTGGCGCTGGCGCTCGTCTCGTTCAGTGTCCGCTTCCTCCCGTGGCTCTACCAGACACTCCCGCTCTTGATCGTCGGGTACGCATTGCGCTTCTTGCCAGAAGCCACGGGGGTCCTACGCGCCACGCTGGCACAACAGAATCCGCGGCTCGAGGAAGCGGCGCGGACACTGGGCTTGCGTCCCTGGCGAGCATGGCTGCGCGTCCTGCTACCACTGACACTCCCAGGGATCGGAAGCGCCTTCGCGTTGGTCTTCCTGACGACCGTCAAAGAACTCCCGGTGACCTTGCTTTTGAGCCCGATCGGTTTTCCGACCTTGGCGACCGCAGTCTGGAACGCGACCGCCGATGCCTACTGGTCGCACGCGGCGCTACCGACACTCTTGCTGCTGGGCATCGGTGTGGTACCGATGGCACTCTTCAGCTGGTGGCAGGAGCGCGGGGCGGGGAGGAGTACCACGTGAGCGAAACGTGCGCGGTCCGCTTGGCGGGAGTCTGGAAGTGGTACCGAGGGTCAGCTGTTCCGGCGGTGCGCGATCTCTGGCTGGACGTTCGCGCCGGAGAACTGCTCGCCATCCTGGGGCCGAGCGGATGCGGGAAGACGACAACTCTGCGACTCATCGCTGGTCTCGAGCGGCCGGACGCGGGGGCGATCGAGATCGGCGGGCGAGTGGTGGCCGGGGGAGGCCGTTTCGTTCCGCCGGAAGAGCGAGGGGTCGGGCTCGTTTTCCAAGATTACGCGTTGTTTCCGCACTTGACGGTCGAGGAGAATATCGCGTTCGGACTCCGGGGATCGACGCGGCAGGAGCGCACTCGGCGCGTTCAGGAACTGCTGGCGCTGACCGGGTTGGAGGCTTTTCGAGCACGCTATCCCCATCAGCTCTCGGGGGGACAGCAACAGCGGGTCGCGATCGCCCGGGCACTGGCACCGCGCCCGGCGGTACTCCTCTTGGACGAACCGTTCGCGAACTTGGACGTCGAACTGCGCCTGCGCATGCGCGAGGAACTGCGACGGCTGCTGCGCGATGTCGGCGTGACCGTGATCCTGGTGACCCATGATCGCGACGAAGCGCTCGCCTTGGCCGACCGCGTGGCCGTGATGCTGGAGGGGACCATCGTGCAGGTGGATACCCCAGAACGGGTGTACCACGAGCCGCGGACGCGTGACGTGGCACGTTTGCTCGGCCAAGCCAGCTTCGTCCCAGCCAGGGTGCTCGGTCGGCTCGGGCGCAGCGACATCGGGTCGTTCGCGCTGGAAGGGGCGGAGGAGTCGACCGAGCAGGTCGAGTTGCTTCTGCGGCCACGCGATGTGGTTCTCGAACGCCATCCGGAGGGGCTCGGAGTCGTCGTCGACCGCCGCTTCGTCGGTGCGGAGACGATCTACCGTGTGCTCTTGCGGTGCGGCATCACCATCGAGACGAGCCAACCGCCTTCCATCGAGTTGGCGATCGGGGAGCGGGTCGAGGTGCGGTGCAATCGGGCGCGTGTCGCGGCATTCGCTGGCGACGAGCGGATCGGGTTGGCAGCACTGCTGGAACGTTTGGGACGAACGCGCCCAGCCGACGCTCAGGCCCCGGTGGCTGGCGGCACCGACGAGGCCGCAACGGGCTGACGACTCGAACGGGGAGCAGCGATTCGGGAGTCCGAACCGCGCCGCGGCGTGGCGCGGGTTTCCGGCACGCCAGAGGACGTCCTCGGACAACTCGGGGCGAGTGGGTTCCACGGGTGGAACTGCACCATCTCTCGGATGCGTATAACTGTGCTTATGCGCTGATAGCAGCGATGACGCGAGCTCGGGCCGCTCGATGGATCACAGGCAGCGATCCGAAGACACCGCGTCGGTCGCCGCACGCCGGCGCGGGCAGGACCAGCGGCGTGGTCCAGCAGCGTGACGTCTGAGCAGCCGCTTGCGGTGCGCCCTTGTTGGCCAGCTCGGCGGCTGCGCAGCTGTCTGCGTGCGACGCAACGGGCGTGCCGGCTGTGCCGGCACGTGCGAGCGATCGGCTCGTGCTGCTGCCTCGCGGCTGGAACGCTGGAGCAGCGAGCAGCCCGCTCACCGCGACGGCGAGCACTCCGTCCGTTCAGAGGGGCTGCGCCCACCACACCCCTACCCTTTTCCGATGCATGATGTTCTGTCGATAGTGGTCGGCCGATGCGGGGCACGGGCTGGACTCTGCTCGGCCGAGCAGCGAGTGGTGGGACGGGTGATGGGTGCTGACCGCTCGGTGCACGATCAGAGGAGGCGGATGGCGACCCCGATCGCTCCACCGACGACGATGAGCCAGGCCGAATTCACCTTCAAACGGACGAGTGCGACGAGCGCTCCGAGCGCCACGAACGCGCTCAGCGGATCGCTGAGCACCGGGCGGCCGAGTTCCCATAGGACACCGGCCATGAGCGCGACTGCTGCGACGTTGAGACCATCGAGGAGCGAGGCGAGTCGGGCCGAGCGACGCAGGCGCGGCGCCACGGGACGGACGGCTGCGACGAAGACGAAAGCAGGCAGAAAGATCGCGATCGTGGCCAGCAATGCTCCCGGAAGGCCCGCCACCAGATACCCGACGAAGGTCGCCGTCGTGAAGACCGGTCCGGGCGTCACTTGCCCGACCGCGATCGCGTCCAGCAGTTGGCGGTCGGTCAACCAGGCGAGCCGTTCGACGAAGTCGCGCCGCAGGAAGGCCAGGAGCACGTAGCCGCTCCCGTACAGGACCGAGCCGATCTTGAGGAAGGTCAGGAACAGTTCGAGCAGACTGACCGGTGTGCTCGGACCACTGACCAGAAACGCGCTGGTCGCGAAGGCTCCCACGGGCGCGAGTGCGAACGAGCCGGTGCGCGGGCGTCCAGTGCGGAACCCCAGCATAGCGAGTGCCGCACCAGCCAAGAGGAGGAGCTCGTGGACTCCCGCGAGGTAGAGAAGGAAGATCGTCGAGGCCAGCACGATCCGGCTCGTTCGCCGCGTGGCCAGCCTCCCCAAGTTCCAGATCGCCTGACCGATGATCGCGAGAAGAACGGGCTTCACTCCCTCGAGGAGCCAGATCGCTGCCGGCACAGTGCCCCAACGGACGTAGAGCCAAGCGAGGACGAGCACGATCGCAGCGGCCGGGAGGATGAAGAGTATCCCACCGACGAGGAAACCAGGCCAACCGGCCCGTCGATAGCTGCAATGGATGACCATCTCGGTCGAGTTCGGTCCCGGGATGAGGTTCGTGATTCCGAGAAGATCGAGGAACTCCTGCTCGCTGAGCCAGTGCCGGCGAACGACGACCTCTTCGCGCAGCATCGCGATGTGGGCAGCCGGACCGCCGAAGGCGAAGCAGCCGAGTTTGAGCGCCACGATCGCAACTTCAGCGAGAGAGCCGCTCTGTCCACTGTCCGTTTCAGCACCGCTGCTGCGCACCGGCGGTGTCTCGCGCACGCTCGTCTCCCAACGGTCGAGCGATGCCGGCCTCGGAGTGCCAGGATGCGTCGGTGGGTCCACCCTGGTCTATCACTATCATGACCGGAGCGAGACGATCGCGCAGCGTTGCAAAAGTTCGTGAACCGGACTCGCCTGCCGACCCAGCGTTTCCCCATGATCGCGCGTCCCGATACGCTGGAGACAGCGCACCCCCCCTCGAGCGGTCGAGTGCCGATCGGCGCTCCCTCGATGATGCCGATGGGACACGCGACAGGTTCCTTCTCTCTGTGCCAGCAAGGCAACTCTTGACTGCGAACAGGTGTTCTACTACGATGCATACGAACGTATGTGCGACTCTCGGCACGGGAAGGGGGACATGTGCCGGTCTCGCGAAACTCTCGCCATGGAGTGAGCACCCTCGAAAGCGAGGCGAGCTCCGTTCCGGAAGTCGTGGACGCAGGCGGCGCGGACGATGCTCGGCGCGAGCGGATTGCCTGGCTTCGCCAGCTCATCGCCGAGCGCTTCGGCCCGCACGTGCTGCTCGACCCGGCACGCCTGACGGTCGACACTGCCCCGATCCACTCAGCGATGCCGCCCCGCTCGACCATGGGTCCGCGGTTCCTCTCGACCGATCTCCTCGGGCTCGATCTCGCGCTCGGCGGTGGCCTTCCCCGCGGCCGGTCGATCGAGCTGGCTGGCCCACCCTACTCCGGCAAGCGGACGCTCGCTAGCTGGTTCGTTCGGTCCGTCCAGCGTGCTGGTGGCTGGGTCGCCTACCTCGATGCAGCGCACAGCGTCGACTTCGATCGCCTGCATCACTGGGGTGTCGCTGTCCTCGATCTCCTCGTCGCACTCCCGCAATCCGTCACCGAAGCACTCGAACTGGCTCGTCTCCTCCTACTGTCCGGAGCGCTCGACCTGGTCGTACTCGATCTCCCACCGCATCGCGCGCTGCGCCCGGAACTCGACCGTGGTCTCCGCCAGCTCCGGCCGCTCCTGCGCGGTCGGCCGACGGTATTGGTCGTCGTCCGGGATCGAGTGGATACGAGCGCGCTCGTTGCGGCACAGGTACGACTCCGGCTCGAGCCGCTCGCCCAGCTCGTCCGACCTGGACCGCTCGCCGCGCAAGCGTTGCCCGAGGGCTTGCGCGCCCATGTCCGCATCGAGCGTGGTCCATTGTGGCCACCGCGCGATCCACCGGTACCGATCGAGTTGTGCCGACGCGAAGGAGTGCGGGTCGCGCTCGAACGGATCGATCTCGGCCTGGCGCTCGGCGTCATCCACCCGCATCCGCTCGGCCTGGTTTTCGCTGAGACCGTCCTCGGGCGAACTCGTGAGCGAGCAGCAGCCCGTCTCCAGAGTGATCCGTCGCTCTGGTCCCAGTTGGAGGAGGAGATCCGTGCCCGTTGGTTATCTGGCGATCGATCGCTGGCCGCATCGACCACTCGATGAACTTTTCGCCCCGCTCACGCCAGCGATCCAGAAAGACGAGCAAGAGCGGGGCGTTTGGTTCGACGCGAGCGGTATCCGGCTCCAGTATGGTGATGAGGGTCGGTACGGACGAGCCGTCCTCGCTACGATCGCGCGTGCTGAAGGAACTGGCCGGATCGGGATCGCCGCGACTCCCTGGGTCGCTCGGCTGGCTGCCCGGCTCGCGACTCCGGACGAGGTCATCGTCGTTCCAGAACCGGAGACGCGCGCCTTCCTCCGCCCACTGCCACTCGAGTGGCTTCCGTTGCCATCCCGCATCCAGGAGCGACTCCGCGCGCTCGGCATCGTGACCATCGGCCAGTTCGCTGATCTCCCGCTCCAGAGCCTCCGCCGGCGTTTTGGAGCCGACATCGCACTCGCGCATCGCCTGGCCCATGGAGACAACCCGACTCCGTTCCGCGGTCGGACGCCGCTCGCTCCCCTGTCTGCAGAGCGCGCGCTCGAGCCACCGGTCGCAACTCAGGATGCTCTCGAGCCAGTGTTCCGTTCGCTCTGCCAACAGATCGCCGATGCCCTCGCTGCGCTCGCTCACGCTGCTCGCAGTATCCAGCTCGAGCTGGTCGAGGAAGCCGATCGGACAGTTTCGCGCTTTCGTCGCCTGCCCCAGCCGTACTGGACAGCGCCTGATCTGTTTGCTGTCGCCTGGTCGCTGCTCACCGGCATCACCATCGTCCGCCCGATCGTGCTGCTTCGTCTCACGGTCGAGGAACACGCGCCCGCGCACGCGAGTCAGCCAGCGCTCTTCGACGATGTCCCAGCACGGACTGCCGAACGCGAGCGTCTCTGGCAGACCGCGCAGCGGTTCGCGGGGGGGCGAGTCGTCCGCCTACTCGAGCATGTGCCCGCTGCTCCGCTTCCGGAACTCCGCTGGCGCGTCCAGGGTACGAGGAATCTCGCTGCGCATCCGCTCCACGGCGAGCCGGTGCACCTGGCACGTCGCCCGAGCGGCTGGTGGCTCCGGCTCGGTGAGCGCTGGATCCCCATCCGACGTGGGGGGTTCTACGAGCGACTCGATCTCTGGTGGCCAGTGGAACACCACCGTCGGACAGTGTGGGTCGAGCTGGCCGATGGCCAGCGGCTGCTGCTCACCCGCGACCACCTCCCGAGCGACGGTGCGTCCGAACGACCGACCTGGCGACTCGTCGGACGACTCGATTGAGGGGAGGAATGCAGGATGTGCGCACCCTACGCCGAACTCCATGCCCATTCCTGCTTCTCGCTCCTCGATGCACCTTGCCAACCCGAGCAACTGGTCGAACGAGCCACGGCACTCGGCTACGAGCACCTGGCACTCACCGACCACGATGCGTTGCACGGTGTCGTGCGCTTCGTCCGCGCAGCCGAGCGCGCCGGTCTCCATCCGGTGATCGGAGCCGAAGTGACGATGGAAGACGGGAGCCATCTCACGCTCCTGGCTGAAGACGGACGCGGCTATGCGACGCTCGCGCGTCTCCTCTCGGCCGCGCGACTCGGCTGGCCGACGCCCGAGGGACCGGGCAGCGAGAATACCGCGCTCGCGGGCTCGCCCGTGCGGCGAGCGGTCGCGCTCCCCTGGCGCTGGCTCGTCGACTACCACGATGGGCTCATCGTCTTGACCGGTTGCCGTCAGGGACCACTCGCACGCGCCCTGACACAGGGAGATCGAGCAGGCGCGCTCGCTCGTGCCGGCTGGCTCGCTCGCGTCTTCGGTCCGGGACGCTGCTTCGTCGAGCTCCAGGACCATGGGGAACGCGGCGATCGCGAACGTTGTGCCGAGCTGGCTCAGCTCGCGAGCGCGACCGGCTTGTCGGTCGTCGCTACCGGCAACGTCCACTATCTCGACGAACAGGGCTGGCGTTTGCAGGATATCCTCGTCTGCATCCGCGAGGGTATTACGGTCGATCTGCCCCATCCAGCCCGCAAGACATCGGCAGCGTACCGGCTCGTCGCACCAGCGACGATGGTGCGCCGGTTTCGCTCCTTGCCGGAGGCTCTCGCGAACACGCTCCGGATCGCTGAACGCTGCCAGGTCTCGCTCGATTTCCGGCAGGTGCGTTTCCCGCCCCTGCCCCATCTCGTGCCACCAGGCGAGACACCGATGCAGGTCTTACGGCGCCAGGCGTACGAAGGAGCGCAGCGCCGCTACGGCCAGCTCAGCGAGCCCGTCGTCCGGCAACTCGAGCACGAGCTCGGGGTCATCGAGCGACTCGGCGTCGCTGAGTTCTTTCTCATTTGTGCCGATCTCGCCAATCGCTTCCGCGGTCGTGGTCGCGGCTCGGCAGCTGACTCGCTCGTCGCCTATTGCCTCGGCATCACCCAAGTCGATCCCCTGGCCCATCGCTTGCTCTTCGAGCGCTTCCTCAATGAGGAACGTCCCTCGATGCCGGATATCGATATCGATTTCGGCCTCGACGATCGCGAGCGAGCGATCGCGTACGTCTACGCGACCTACGGAGTCGAGCATGCCGCCATGGTCTGCAATTACGTGACCTTTCAGGCCCGGAGTGCGATCCGCGATCTCGGTCGGGTACTCGGCTTGCCAGCCGAGATCGTCGATGAGTTGGCCAAGAGCCAGGGGCGTCTGGGCGAGCCACTTCCGGTACTCGCCCGCGCGCTGGCGCCTCGCCTCTCGCCCGATCTCCGTCGCCGACTCGCCTGGCTGGTCCGCCTAGCACCGCAACTGGAGGACATCCCTCGCCACCTCTCGGTGCACGTCGGCGGGATGGTGATCGCCGGCCGGCCGGTCGTCGAACTCACCACTGTCGAGCCATCGCGCATGCCTGGTCGAGTCGTGCTCGGCTGGGACAAGCGGGACATCGAGGAAGCTGGGCTCATCAAAACCGACGTGCTCTGCGTCCGAGCGATTTCGGTCGTTCACCAGGCGATCGCGCTCATCGAGCAGGCGAGCGGTGTCCGCATCGATCTCGAGCGGTTACCGCTCGACGATCCGGCCGTCTATCGTCTGCTGCAGACGGCTGATACGATCGGCACGTATCAGGTCGAGAGTCGTGCCCAACAGCAGAGCTTGCCGCGAACGCACCCCGAACGGTTCGAAGACCTGATCGCCCAGGTCGCCATCATCCGGCCAGGTCCGATCCAAGGTGGGATGGTCCATCCCTACATCCGGCGAAGACGCGGGCTGGAGCCGGTCCGCTATCTCCACCCCAAGCTCGAGCCGATCCTGCGCGAGACGCTCGGCGTCATTCTCTACCAGGAACAGGTCCTCGAGGTCGCCATGGCGATCGCCGGGATGACGGCTGGACAGGCCGATGCGTTCCGGCGGGCGATGGGGAGCAAGCGCTCGCGCGCAGCGATGGAGGCACTGCGCGGCGATTTCCTGGCCGGCGCCGAGCGGAACGGGGTCGCGCGGACGGTAGCCGAGCGGATCTTCGAGCAGATCGCAGCCTTCGCCGAATACGGCTTCTGCAAGAGCCACGCTGCTGCACTCGCTCGCACGGCCTACGAGACGCTCTGGCTCCGCGCCCATTATCCCGCAGCCCTGCTCTGTGCGCTCCTCGACAATCAGCCGATGGGCTTCTATGCACCGGAGGTACTGATCTGGGACGCGCTGCGACGCGGTATCCGGGTGCTCCCACCGGACCTGCTCGCCAGCGCGGCATCGACGACCCTCGCCGGTGATCCCGTCCGCGGTCCAGTGCGCCTCGGGCTCACTGCAGTGCGCGGAGTCGGTCGAGCTGCTGCCGAGCGGATCGTCGCCGCACGGCTCGAGCACCCCTTCCGGGATGCTGCGGATGCCGTCCGCCGGGCGCAACTCGCTCCTGAGCAAGTCGAGGCGCTCGTTCTCGTCGGCGCATTCGATCGGCTGGCACCTGGTCGCAGTCGGCGCGAACTCTTGTGGGATCTTCTCGCCGTCGCAACCGAGCGCCCGGAGTGTCCGCGCCTCCTCGACGTTGCCGAACCGACGGTCGAGCTGCCCGAGCTCGACACAGTCGAGCAGACCTTCCTCGACTACGCCATTCTCGGCTTCTGCCTCGACCGACATCTCATGGAGCTCTACAGCACCCAACGGCGGATTCTCCGCGTTATCCCCGCCGCGCGACTGCGCACGCTGCCACCAGGCGCGACCGCACGAGTCGCTGGCCTGGTCGTCTGCCGGCAAGCACCCCCGACGGCACGCGGCGTCCTCTTCCTCACGCTCGAAGACGAGACCGGACTCGTCAACGTGATCGTCCCACCCGCCGTGCGCGAGCTGCACCGCGCGCTGCTTCGTCGACAACCGGTGCTGGTGATCGACGGGCGCGTCGAGCGCGAGGGAGCACTAGCGAGCCTGGTCGCTGAGGAAGTGCGACCGCTCGGCCGGCCGCTCAGCGGGCAACCGACTCGCGTCAGCACCCTCTCGCACGATTTCCGCTGAGCGGGCGAGTTCCGGCGGCAGGTCGTTCTCGTCAGCCAGGATCCACAGCAACGCCGCGAGCTGACGCCGCTCAGCTCGACTCATCTCCTCCCAGCCGACTAGCCGCTCGCGGATATGCTCGATCGTGGGATGCCCAGCTCGCTGACGTGTCCCGAGAAAGTAACTGGCGAGGCTGCTCGTCACCATCCCGATGACGCCGATCCCGACCAGCATCAGCACGACTGCGACCACTCGACCGACCGGTGTACGAGGTGCGATGTCACCATAGCCCACCGTGGTGACGGTCACGATCGCCCACCAGAGCGCCTCTCCATAACTCTGGACGCCGGGCTCGACCAGACGCAAAACGAGCCCACCGAGCATGACCAGCGCGCCTGCTGTCAGGAGGCCGTACCCGAGCCCGTTCTGGCGAGCGATGGCGCGCAGCTCCCGAGTGGCGCGCCAGAACCAGACACCCGCGCGGAGCAGTCGCACCAAGCGGAGGACACGAGCGAGCCGGAACCAATCCCACGGGAGGATCGCGATCAATTCGATCAGGTGCGCCCGCACGAAACGTCGCCGATCGCCCGCTCGGGCGAGCCGCCAGGCGTAATCAGCGACGAAGACCACCCAGATCACCTGGCTCGCCCTTTCCACTACCGGCGTCGATGGGAGCGTGAGCAGCCAGACCGCGATGATAGCCAAAGCGGCCATGCTCCCCTCGTACAACCACGGAGCGAAGCGTCGCATTGCTCCTGTCCCTGCTACTGGCTCGCTCGACCTGACACGCTGCGCTCCGATCGTACGCTTTGCACGCCGATCCCGCAACGATCGGCACTTCACGAGTCCGCGGATCCTCATCCGGCATGCCTCTAACGCACCATGTCCCCAGAGGTTCCCGCTCTTCCCAGTCACGACCGAACCAGTGAGACCGACGACACCTCATATACCGACTGCCTCGCCGGACTCCATCCCGCGCAGGCTCGTCTCTAGGAAGCGACGATTCGGTACCGCGTTGGGCTCTTCGCTGCAGGCGCTGTCTACCTCGGCAACGCTCGTCTGCGCCCTCCAGTGCATTCCATCTCCTTCTCAGCCAGCGCGACCTCCGCTAGAATGGGCAGCGTATCGGCGGAGCGGGGAGGGAGAGAATGCGTGTTTGTCTCGGCGATCGCCTGTGGACTCGTGACGGACAGGAAGCTGGCACCGTCGAGTGGCTTCTCATCGATCCGCAACGACTGCGGGTCAACGCGCTCGTCATCCGGCGCGGGCTGATTCTCCGGCATAGTCTCGTCGTACCGCTCGAGGTGATCGGACTGGAGGAAAACGGTACGCGCTCGATCCTGCGCTACACGAGCCGCGAGCTCGATCAGCTGCCGGAGTTTCACCGCGAACTCTACACGGGCGAAGTCACCTGGCGGCTGACCGGAGAACGAGCGAGCCCGTTCTTTCTTCCCGGTTGGCTACCACCAGCTTCCCTCTCTGAGCCTCCGCCACCATCTCCCGAGGTGATCGAGCTCGGTGAGATCGTCCGGACACTCGATCAGGCTCATGCTGTCCTCCACCGTGGAGCCGCGGTCGTCACTGCAGAGGGAGAACGAGTCGCGCACCTGCATGACCTTTGTGCCGAAATTCCCAGCGGTCGGCTCCTCCACGTTCGCGTCCGGTACGGCCTTCCTCCGCACGATCTCGATATCCCGGTCGATGCCGTGAGCAGCGCTGACGACGGTGTGTTGTATCTCCGCTGGTGGCGTGACGAATTCGAGCGCGCAGCCCACGGGGCGACTGGAACGGAACGCTGAGGGGGTACGATGCCGGAGGAGATCCGCGGTATCGTCGTCGGCAGCCGCAACGCGGCAGTCGGGTTCCCGCGAGCCATCGAGATTTTGCGGAGTGGCGGCAGTGCCCTCGAGGCAGCGATCGCAGCAGTCAAAGCCGTCGAGGACGATCTCCGCGACCAGGGAGTCGGAACTGGTGGTATCCCGAATATCCTCGGTGAAGTCGAACTCGATGCCAGCATCATGGACGGCCGGACGCTGGCCGCCGGTGCAGTCGGCGCGCTCAAGCATTATCCGCATCCGATCGAGGTTGCCCGCCGGATCATGGAGTGCACACCGCACGTCATGCTGGTCGGGGAAGGAGCGGAACTGTTCGCCCGGACGCACGGGTTCCAGCCTGCCAACTTGCTCACTCCGGAAGCTGAAGCGATCTGGCGTGCGGTGATCGAAGGGCGACTCGCTCCCGAGCAGAACGTCTACGAGGACCGCTACCAACTGTACATGGCGGTCGTTCGCCGCTGGACTGAACTCCTGCACCGCGAACTCTTCGGCACGACGAACGTGATCGCTCGTGATCTCGAAGGGAACATCGCCTGCGCGGTGTCCACGAGCGGCTGGGGATTCAAGTGGCCCGGACGGCTCGGCGATTCCCCCATTATCGGAGCTGGTAATTATGCCGATAACCGGTATGGCGCTGCCGCGTGTACTGGACGCGGCGAGATGGCGATCCGCTGCGCGACCGCCCATAGTGTCGTCATGTTCCTTCGCTTCGGCTTGCCGCTCGAGGAGGCCCTCCGCCAAGCGATGCTCGACCTCCGCCACCTCGACGATCCCTATGCCGAGGCTGACACCGTGATGAACATCGTTGCCATGGATCGCTACGGAAATGTGGCCGCAGCCTCGACGTCGCCCGAAGCCACTTATGTCGTGCAGACGATCGAGATGGAGACGTACGAGGAACGGCCTCGCCTGCACGTCCCGCTCCGCGAATGAACACGCGCTGAATCGTCACTGGCCAGGATTCGGTGGGCAGGGTGTGATCCGCTCCGATGAGCCGCCGGAACGTGGGCGTGCGGAGCGGCGCTGGCGGTCTACGCCAGCTGGATCGCACAGGAAGTGCAGTCTGTCCCACCGAAACACGTTCCGTACCTGGCACGGTGAAGAACGGGCACTCGATCCCCGTGCTCCCCAGGGTGTTCCGTACTGCGTCTGTCGGTGACCTTCGTCTTCCTGACGGCACCGGAAGGCGTAGCGGTCGCTGCACTGACGCTCGTATCGACGGCATCCAGCGAGCTGGCCGTGCAGAGTTTCGCACCGTTCCGCAGACTCGGAACTCCGGTCTTCGAGGAGACCGTCCGGCTGCCGTACACTGCGCAGCAACGCATGCTCGACCAGGTTGCGGCACCGGGGTTCCGCTACTACGGTCGCGGCAACTTCCTCGACACGCTCGATCCGCTCGTCATCGAACCACTGGCCACTGCCCACGCAGAGGCAACGTCGCCGCAGAGTCGCATCCTGTTCGTTCGCCTCGGCGGCGCAGTCGCTACCATGCCGATGCAAGCCACAGTGTTCCCGCATCGCAACCGCCCCTGGGGTGGTGACCGCCCTGGCGATCTGGCGTGACCCGGCCGAGGACGGTGCGAACCGGGCCTGGATCGAACGAGTCTGGAGCGCGTTGCCTGCTCTGCCGAAGGCCGCCTGCGTCAACGAACTCGGTGACGAGGGGAACGGAGGCGTGCGTGCTGCCTACGGCCCGAATGACGAGTGTTCGAGCCAGCTCGAGCGACGGTACGATCCGAACAACCTCTCCGCTTGAACCAGAACATCGTCCCGGCTCGACACATCCTGTGCGCCCAGGCAGCCTCTCGTGCCCGGGTGCACGTGCTGGTCAGCCAGCGAGGGCGACGCCGAAGAGTCGTCCGACGCCAAAGGTGATCGCGGCAGCTGCCAGTCCGATCACCACCTGCCGCAACCCAGAGCGAAGTGCGCTGCGACCGGTGATGACCGTGATGCCAGCTCCGAGGAGAAACAGGGCCAGTCCACTCAGTACGACGCTCGCTACCGCTGCCCGTATCCCGCCCAAGGCGATGTACGGCAGGATGGGGACGATGGCTCCGACCGAAAAGAGCAGAAAGGAGGCGACCGCCGCTTCCCAAGCCGATCCGCCTAACTCCTCCGGGTCGATCGCGAGTTCTTCGCGAACCAGCGTTTCCAGTGCCGGCGCTCCCTCGCGAACGAGCCGATCGGCCAACTCGCGAGCCGTTTGGGGCGGGAGTCCCTTCGCGCGATAGATCAATTCCAGCTCTTCACGCTCTTCCTCCGGGAAGGCGATGAGTTCCTCCTGCTCGATCCGGATCTGATGCTCGAAGAGTTCCCGCGCGCTCTGCACGGAGAGCCATTCGCCCATCGCCATGGAAAGCGAACCAGCCAAGAGGCCGGCGATGCCGGTCAGGAGGATCACCTTGGGAGCCAAGTCAGCACCGGCCACCCCCATGACGAGACTCAGGTTGGACACGAGCCCATCGTTCGCACCGAGCACAGCAGCGCGCAGCGCGTTTCCTCCGACAGCACGATGACGGCCCTCCAAGACGGCCAGCGCGCTCCCTGGGAGACCGCTCGGCCGTTCGCGCCCGATCAATTGGAGCAAGCGTGCATGTCGATGCTCGGTCGCCGGCAACGGAGTCGTCGCAGCCTCAGGCTGCGCATCGTACTTGGCCTGGTCAGCCCATTCCCGAGCGGTAACCGTCGGGAGGACCAGCGCTGCACCCCAATGCCGCGCGATCGCGATGAGGACACGCGTGCGCCAGCTTGGGCGGAGCTGGGGAACCGGCACGCCGAGTTCGCGGAGTTTCTGTTCCCAAAATCGGGCGTGTTCCTGCTCCATGGCTGCCAGCCGCTGGAAGACCTCCCGGAGCTCCGGCGAACGCTCAGCTTCAGCCAGGGCTCGATACAACGCGGCACTGTCGATCTCGGCCTGAAGATTGCTTCGATAGCGAGCGATGGCATCGTGTGCGTCGGTCATCGCTGCGCATCCTCCGTTTCGCCCGTCGCGCCTGACACTACCATGAGTCGGTCAGGTGCGGTAGGCTCTCGCTCCAGGCGAGCAGGCACGCTCCTCGCCTTGCCGGTCGCACACGGCAGGGTGTGGCACCTTACCGAAGCGGAAAGTAGAACGTCGGTACGGTCAACAGGATGGGGCTGTAATGGACTTCCTGGATTTCTGGTCGCGGACAAGCGGCACATGGATCAACGCCACGACAGTAGCGATCGGAACCGCTTTCGGTCTCCTGCTCCACGGTCGCTTACCGGATCGCATGCAGCGAATCGCTGTCCAAGGTGTCGGCCTCACGACCGTCTTCATCGCGCTCTCCATGGCCGGGAGTCTCGGTCAGGCGACGGTCGGGCGTTTCGATGGCGTCGTCCTCGGACTGGTGACACTCGTGTTGGGTGGACTGCTCGGCGAGTGGTGGCGCGTCGAGGAGGGGCTCGAAACGCTGGGAAACTGGATCAAACGGCGCGTGGGTGGCGGCGGATCGTTCACCGAGGGATTCGTGGCAGCGAGCCTGCTCTTCTGCGTGGGGCCGATGACGCTGATCGGCTCGCTCAACAACGGCCTGACCGGTGACGCGACACTGTTGGTCATCAAGGCGACGTTAGATGGGATCTCCAGTGTCGCGCTCGCCAGTGCGTATGGGGTCGGGGTCGGGTTCTCTATCCTCGTGATCCTCCTGTATCAGGGAGGCGTCTCGCTCGCAGCTGGTGCTCTGGCCCAACTGCTCCCTGATCCCGCCAATGACCCGCGCATCCTCCTGGTGACCGGTGTCGGCGGCGTGATGATGATCGGGATCGCGATCAACTTGCTCAGCTTGGGACGGGTCCGCGTGGCCTCGTTCCTCCCCGCGCTCGTGCTGGGTCCACTCGTCTCCACGCTCGCGCGCTGGTTGAGCTGACCCTGCCTCTGCCGCTCCCTCAGGAGTCGACGTACACGGTGACGGTCGCGAGAGCCACCCACGGTTCGGTACCGTCGTCTCCTGGGGTGGCGAGCGACAGCGAGATCGTCAATTGCGAACCGGCGAGAAGCTGGGATTTGTCGATCACCCAGGCGAAGGTCCCCCACTCGCCACGCGGGAAGGGGCTCACACCTTCCCAGACCGTCAAGCCATTGATGCCGATGCGCACGACCGGCGCGAGCGATCCTGGATTGGTCATCCCTTCGGCGACCAGCACGATGCGCTGCACCGGACTGGACGGGTTCAGCCAGATGCGGCCCTGCGAGGCTCCACTTTGCGTTCCGTAGAGAACAGCCGCAGTCGCTGGGAGGGACAGGTGCGCGACGGCATCGGAATCTGCCGGTGCCGCGCCCGCGAGAGCGTTACCGGCGAAGGGATACGGCGTGAGCGTTCCGAGGATGCCACCGATACTCGCGACGGGCACCGGCTGCCCGACACGGGCCATCGGCGGCAAATCGCGCCAGGGATCAGGCGTGGGCGTCGGGCTGGGCAGCGGCGTCGCGGTCGGCTCTGGGATAGCCGCGACCGGCGGACCGACTGACGGCCATGGCGACTCGGTCGGAGTGGCGACCGGTGTCGGCGACAGTTCCAGCTGCGGAACGGGAGTCGGAGTCACCGCAGGCGAACTCGTCCTCGGCGGGACGACTGGTGCAGTCGGGGCGACCGCTGCCGGTGAGGGGATCGCCGTGACAGCCGGCGAAGGCGTCGACGTCGGCTCGCGGGTCGGGGTGGCGGTCGGTGAAGGACGCAGAGCCGGTGTCGGCGTCGGCGTACTGGCGCGACTCGCCGAGAGCACCGGCAGCCCGGGCAATTGGGCCGGTGCCGGTAATGGAGTCGGTGTCGGTACCGGCCGATCGGTCCGGAGCGTAAAGGCTGGAGCGCTGGTCACCGTCCTTTGCCCGGCATCGATTGCCGGTCGATTCGTCACCAGCGAGTTGGCGAGGGCGATGCCGGCCCACAGGCCGCCGAGCAGTGCGGTAGTCAGAACGGCCACTGCCAAGGGGCGACGGGTGAGGTCGATCAGTCGCTGGCGCAGGGCCGCAGTCGGTCCCCTTTGGGAGCGAACGAATGCTGCGCCCGCTGCCGGAGCTGTTCCCCCAGTTGGCCCCACACTGCCCATCCCAGCTGGAGTCCAAGCTCGCTGCGAAGCGAGGAGATCCAGCAGATACGAACCCGGTTGTGGTTCGGGTTCACCACGCGTGAGGCGCAGGCGTGGACAACTCTCGAACGAACCGAGACAGTAGGACGCTTGCCAGGCCAGATCGGCGAGCGGCCGGTGATCCGCTGCGCACACCCGCTGCTCACCGAGCGAGAGCGCATGGGCCTCCGGATCGACGAGCAAGCGGAAGTACGGGCAGGCTGGCCGCCGTTGCGGTGTCGGCTCATCGCTGTATCGTGCCCCGCTGAGCATCCCCGCTGTCCCCCCGCGTTGGCCGGTCCCTCCGCATCCCTCGGCGCCTGCTTACCGCCCCGTTCCTCGGTGTACCCGAGCGGAGCACGCAGCGGGGAGATGACTCCGGTCCTAAATCGGCCAGTCCGGTCGGGAGAGAGGTGTGTCCGCGTTTCCTAGGTCACGGGAAGCGCCGGGCACAGGCAGACAAGGAGAACCACGGCCGAGCAGATGCGAGCGATGCCGCACCAGCGAGCACGACGGTGGTGACGTCCTCGTCAGGGGACGAACTGGGAGACTCCCGGACAGCTATCGCGCCTGCTCAGTGCGGGGTGCCCCAGCCACCGCCCCCGGGTGTTTCGATGCGGAGCCGATCGCCCGGATGGACTGTCAGGCGCTGCTTCCCCCGGAGGAGAAGGTCCTGCTCGCGGCCGTCCGGCCGGCGCGTGATCAAGAGATTCCGTCCGGTCGCGCCCGGCTCGCCACCCTGTAACCCCCATGGCGCAAAACGCCGACGCTCAGTCAGCAAGGTCACCTCGGCGCTCGTCAAGAACTCGAGCTCGCGGACGAGTCCATCTCCGCCCCGGGCAGCACCGCGTCCCCCGGAACCGTCGCGCAGGCTATACCGCACGACGCGGACGGGATAGGCATACTCCAAGGCTTCGACCGGCGTATTGCGCGTGTTGCTCATATGGACGTGAACACCGGATAGCCCATCCAGTCCCGGGCGTGCTCCCATCCCCCCGCCCATCGTCTCGTAGTACGCGAACGGTGTACCGGTGCGCGGGTCGATGCCACCGATCGTGAGGTTGTTCATGGTCCCCTGACTCGCCGCGGGGATGACATCGGGCAACGCCCTCGCCAGTGCGCCGAACAGGACATCGACGATCCGTTGTGACGTCTCTACGTTGCCGCCAGCGACTGCCCGTTGCGGTCGGGCGTTGACGACCGTACCCTCCGGCGCGATCACCCGCACGGTCCGGAAGACGCCGTGGTTCATCGGTGCATCCTCCGGCATCAGGCAGCGCAACACGTAATACACGGCTGACTTGGTGACGGTCTCGACCGTATTGATGCTCCCGGTTCGCTCAGGAGACGTTCCGGTGAAATCGACCTCCAGTATCTCGCCATCGACGGTAATCGTCGCAGTGATCGAGACGGGTTCTTCGCTCACACCGTCGTCGTCCAAATAGTCAGTAAAAGAGTACGAACCGGGCGGGATTTGGCGGATGGCAGCTCGGGCCAGGCGTTCTCCGTAGTCGAGGAGTGCTGCCGAGAGCGCCTGGTACGACGCCACTCCATACCGAGCGACCAGCTCGCGCACCCGTCGCACACCGGTACGGTTCGCTGCGTACTGGGCGAGGAGGTCACCGTGACGCTCGTCCGGCGTACGCACGTTGCGCAAGATGAGGGCGAGCGCCGCCTCATTCAGCTGACCGCGCTGCCACAGCTTGATCGGCGGAATGATGATCCCCTCCTGATACAGCTCGGTCGCGATCGGCATCGAGCCCGGGCTGATACCACCGACGTCAGCGTGGTGCGCCCGATTGGCCACATAGCCGAGCAGGACGCTCCCACTGTCGTCGAGAAAGACCGGGGTGACCATGGTGATATCGGGGAGATGATTGCCTCCCAGATAGGGGTCATTCAGGACGACGACGTCGCCGGGCGCGAAGGGAGCGCAGTGCTCGATGACCGCGCGCACCGAGTCAGGCATCGAGCCGAGGTGCGCCGGTATGTGGGCGGCTTGCGCGAGCATCTGTCCAGCTGGATCGAAGACGGCACATGAAAAATCGAGCCGCTCCTTGATGTTCGGCGAGTAACTGGAGCGCTGCAGCGCAGCACCCATTTCCTCGGCGATCGCACTGACCGCGGCCGCGAAGACAGCGAGCGAGATCGGATCGATGCGCGCTTCACCGCTCATCGCTCGGCCTCCGAGTCATGGTATTTCCTATCGAGGAGTTCCACCCCGTCACCCCGCTGGCGGAGGACGAGCGAGAGTCCCCCGTCGACGAATCCTCGCCAACCAGGCGGGATCACGGTCGTGCTGTCGTACTGCGTAACCAGTGCTGGACCGACGAGCACGGCTCCAGGACCGAGTTCTTCTCGCCGGTAATGCGGCACGCGATGAGGCACAACACGATGACCGGTACGGAAAAAGACGGCCCGCTCATCGATCGGGGTCGGTTCCCATAGTTCGGCAATGGGTTCTGGCGGTGGAAGTTCGGCTGGGCCCGGCGAACTGACCCGCAGGCGCGCTGACACGACCATCACCGGTTCGCCGGGCATGGCATAGCCATAGCGATCCTGATGCGCGGCATGAAAGGCACGCACGGTCTCGGCCAGCGATGACTGGAAGGGAATCGTCAGCTCGTACGATTGCCGCGCATAGCGCATGTCGAGAGCGCGGTGGAACACCAGCTGGTCGGGCGTCGTTCCGTCGGCCGCCGCATCGCGCAGTGCCGCAGCCTCGAGTGCGGCGAACGCCTCGCTGACTGCCGACGCTGCCGTAGGCTCGTTCGCCTTCAGCATCAGACTCCGGGTGTAGTCGCGCAGTCGGTCGGCTGTCAGCAGGCCGAGGGCGGAGAGCGTGCCGGGATGCGGCGGAATGAGAACGAGTGGGATATGTAGCGCGGAGGCGAGCAGGCACGCCATCATCGGCCCCGCTCCACCGAATCCCACCAGCCCGTATTCCCGCGGATCCTTCCCGCGCTCCACCGTGATCACCCGGATCGCTCCCACCATGTTCGCCTGCGCCACCTCCAGGATTCCCCAGGCCGCTTCCTCCAGCCGCACGCCCAGCACCCGCGCCACTCGACCGAGCGCATCCCGCGCTCGCTCCACCTCCAGCCGCATCTCCCCACCCAGAAAGGCATCCGGGAGCAGCCATCCGAGAACCACGGCCGCATCGGTGACCGTGGGTTCGCTCCCACCCCGCCCGTACGCCGCTGGTCCCGGCACCGCGCCCGCCGACTGCGGTCCGACCCGCAGCACGCCACCGGTATCGAACCACGCGATCGAACCACCCCCGGCGCCGACCGTGTGCATGTCCAGCATCGGAACCCGAACGGGGTAACCAGCGATTTCGCCTTCGCTGCGCTCGCTCGGCGTCCCATCGATCAGGCAGACATCGGTGGAAGTCCCACCCATGTCGAAGCTGATGACGCGCGAGAACCCGGACCGCGCAGCGACTGCCCGTGCCCCGATCGCTCCAGCCGCCGGTCCGGACAGAATGGTGCGTACCGCTTGTCGCCCAGCTACTGCCGCGCTCACCAACCCACCGTTCGATTGCATGATGCCGAGCGCACAGCCGGCGGGAAGACTCGCCGCCAGACGCTCCAGATACTGTCCCATCACTGGGGCAACGAACGCATTCAGGACCGTCGTCGACGTGCGCTCGTACTCGCGATATTCGGGTGAGATCTCGTGTGATGCCGAAACGAGGAATCCCCGAGCGCGCAGGAACTCCGCAACCCGCTTCTCGTGCTCCGGATTGACGAAGCTGAAGAGAAGACAGACCGCGACCGACTCCACGCCTGCCAACCGGAGTTCCGCCACTACGCTGTGCAGGTCATCGTCGACCAGCGGCACGAGCACGCCACCGCGCTCGTCCAAGCGCTCGCGCACTTCGAAACGGAGCGCCCGCGGAACCAGCGGCGGAGGCTTCGTCTGCCGCAGATCGTAGAGCCGTGGCCGGTTCTGTCGGCCGATCTCCAGCACGTCGCGGAATCCCGCTGTCGTCACCAGCGCGGTACGGGCTCCCTTCCGTTCCAGGATCGCGTTCGTTGCCACTGTCGAACCGTGGAGGAGTTCGCGCACTGTCGGAAGGACGCCGAGCCGTTCGAGTCCACGCACGATCGCTCGTGCCGGATCGTCCGGGGTCGACGGTTCCTTGTGGAGACGAACACCAGTGCCATCCAGGACGACGAAATCGGTAAAGGTCCCACCGGTATCGACACCGACCCGAACCATCGCCGCTCCTTCGCTGTGACGACGTACTCCTCAGAACCTGACCCACGGTAGCATAGCTGGCTATGGTACAAGTCTGCCGCCCCGAACGCACCTGGAACGTGCACGGCATCCGACCATACCGATACCTGCTCCCTCTCAACGGCCCGGATCGGTCGATCCCTGGCACGTGAGCCCGTGCGCCTTCCGTCGGGGGTACCGCGGCAAAGAACTGGAGCGCGTTTCTCCTCACCGGACGGTCAGAAGAAGCGGGCGAGCGTCGACATGCGAGTTCGGCTCAGGATGCACGCAACATCGGTGGAAGCTCTCGCTGGCTACCACGCGCTCTGGTGTACCTCATCGGGGAGAGTAGGGCCGAAGGACAGGAAACGCAGGAGCACTCGCCTGCCGACCACCGGAGAGGGTTCAAAGATCTGTACTGCTTGCCGACCGGACCGACTGCACGACACGCTCGTCGTCCAGCGAGTGGCGGAAGCGATCGACCCGGGAACACCGGGATCACGATCGCTTCCACGCTGCCGGGAATGCCGGCGCTGGCAACCACTTCTCGTTCACCGTTCTTCACTGGTCCAGGGCGAGTGTTACCGCCGGGGCACGGACGAGCCGTCCAGTGACCGGAACTTCGAGCCGCACGCGCTGCGTGCCCTCCGGTGGGAGCTCGAACTCGAGTGTCGAAGCTCCGGCGAAGACCCCGCCTTTCTCGTCCCGTTCCAATCCTGCACTCCCACCGATGTTGCGATAGACCTTGCCCATCTCCGCTCGGAGAACGATGCCCTCCCAGACCGGTCCGACGAGGAGCATCCGACGCGCTTCCGGGTCGAGCAGGTTCCGCACGACCAGTACCATCTCGTCGCCCCGACGCTGCACGCTCGTCACCGTGAGTGGCTCACCGCCCAACTCGAACGCCGTCCCGAGCGGGACGATCGCCCCCTCTGGTACTTCCCAGCGTGGCCTCAAGTCCAATGCGATCCGAACCGGCTCGGGGTGCGCGACGATCCACGGGTACCACTCGCTCGTGTCTGCCCGCCCAGCGGGGGAAACTCCGCCACGCGTGACCCGTCGGGCAGTGGCCATTCACCCGAGGCTTCCACCAGTCCCCCGTTGGACAAGCGCACCCGTAGGCCATTGTCGAGGACATGCGAAGGGCCCAGCTTTCCGGTCTCGAGCCGATAGACGATGCCGGTGCCGGCTCGGCTGGAAAAAAGATGGTGCAGCACGATTCGGAGGTCGGGGTGGTCAGTAGCTATCTCGCGCTCCACCGCAAACACGGTCGGCGCTACAGCCGCTCGATCGAAGACGCTCTTCGGGAGGACAAAGGTCCAGGGACCTTCGATCCGGCGCGGGCTACCGTTCAAACCCGTTTCCGGCGCCACCAAAAGCCATTCGATCGTCACGGTGGCCTCTCCAGGCTCGGCGGGCCGGTAGCCCACGAGCAGGTCGACCGGAAGCCAGCCGTCGCGTTCCGGATAGCTCACGAGACTTCCCCAGAGACGCTCGTCACCGACGAATCCGGTCACGTTCAGCATATCGGCGGCGATCGGGAGGAACGTCTCGCTCGGCCGCGTGGCCATTTCGCGTCGCAGCTCCAGGCGCAAGACGGTGCCGATGAGCCGCGCCTGCACGTCGGTCAAACGAATGCGGATGCCGCTCGCTCGCGTTTCGACCGGCAACCCGGTCGCGCGAGGACTCTCCGCTGTCCCGCACCCGATCAGGAGCGGTCCAGCGAGAAGCATCGCCATCGCGGCGACGCTCCACCGCCCTGCTGCACGCTGCCTCCACCCGCCCCGATGCATGGCGCACCTGCTATCGGGTCATCGCCTGCCAGTACCAGTACGTCGGAAACCGGTACGACTCGATACCGGCTGCCCGCAAGAAGCCTGCCGAACTGCCACAGCTATCCTCGCCACTCGTCATGTGCTCGATCCAAACCGGCGTGTTCGGTCCACCCCAGTCGATGCGCTGTCCGAAGGCTTCGTACGTCCATCGCGGCGTATTCCAGTAGTACAGCGGAAACGCCGCCCCGTTGTCCCAGAACCGGCCGTTGTACGGGGCTGGCGCCGAGCGCGTCCAGCGAGAGTCTTCACAGACCGCACGATGGCCGACCGTCATGACGTTGACCCGCAAACCGAACGACTGGACGAGAATGTAGTCGCTGTACGGGGTATGCCGCACGCGGGCAATCGATCGATAATCGTTCCCCGCTGCATCGCGTAGGGCATACTCGGGGAAATCGGCATCGAGCGCCTTCGCTCCAGTGACAGTCACGAGCGCGGCGGCGAGAGCGAGCAACGAAGCCTGCCGAGCATGTCGCATGAGGCGATCCTTTCCGTAGCTGGTCGACTGGCCACACTCAAAATAGCAGAGAGAGACTTGTCGAGTGTTCAGCGAGCGCGCTCGATCCCGATCGACGGTTCACGTCACCGGCGAAGAGCAGCCAACATCGCGCGCGATCCCCGGTCTCGCGCCGCGCTGCTCGTTTTCGCACACGACCGTGCCGTGAGCGAGTCAGCGACCGTCCGCCGGTGCACTGCACCGATCCCGCGTTCCCACAGTACAATGCGGCAAGCGGATCGCTGGACGAAGCAGAGAGGAGACCGCCATGAGCGACCTTTTGCGGATCGGACTCGTGCAAATGAACTCCCGCTCGGACAAAAGCGAGAACCTCGCCGTCGCTGAACGGCTGATCGAAGAAGCGGCCAGGCAAGGTGCCGAACTGGTCGCTCTGCCCGAGTACGTCAACTTTCTCGGACCCCGCGAACTCCACGAGGCGAACGCCGAGCCGATTCCCGGTCCGACCACCGAGCGGTTCGCCACGCTCGCCCGCCGCTACGGCATCTACCTCCTGGGCGGCTCGATCCTCGAGCGCTCAGCGATCCCCGGCAAGTACTACAACACGAGCGTTCTCTTTGCGCCCGACGGTGAAATCATCGCCAGCTACCGCAAGATCCACCTCTTCGATGTCGATCTGACCGGCAATGTCTCCAGCAACGAGTCGGCGACCATCTTGCCCGGTGACCGGGTCGTGACCGCCGAGGTAGCAGGGCACGTGGTCGGGCTGACCATCTGCTACGATCTGCGTTTCCCCGAACTCTATCGCCTGCTCGCGCTCGAAGGAGCCGAACTCATCCTCGTTCCCGCCGCCTTCACGCTCTACACCGGCAAGGACCACTGGCACGTGTTGCTGCGCGCCCGAGCGATCGAGAACCAGTGCTACGTTGCCGCGCCAGCCCAAATCGGTCCACACGATCCGGGGCAACAGTGCTATGGCCACTCCCTCGTCGCCGACCCCTGGGGAACCGTCATCGCCGAGGCGATCAATCGCGTCGGTGTGGTCGTGACGACGCTGGACTTCGCCTACCTTCGCGAAGTACGAACCCAGCTCCCGTCACTGGCCAATCGCCGGCCGGAAACCTATGGGAGTCTCGCTCTGACACGTTGAACCGGACGAGAAACTCGCTTCATGGTGGGCTGGACCGATCGAATCAGCCCCCTCGGTCCAGCCCACGCGCTCTTCCCGGGTACCCCACGACGGATGCGCAGACCTTCCGGACACTCCGCGACGCGCCCGAATCAGGTCAGCGCAGCGACGAGCGCGCCGAGAATCGCGGCTGGCACCACCACGAAGAAGAAATAAACGATCCAGGAAACGACCGCCGTCAGGATCGCGCGGCCAGTCGAGAAGTCGCAAGCCTGGCGAATCGCGATAACGCTCGCGACCAAGATCCAGATGCCGATCACAAAGCGGATCAATCCGCCCACCACGGGTAGGAGGCCGAGGACGTAGAGGACACCCGGCGCCTGGGCAAAGCCGAGCGTGCGCAGGAGCTGGCCGATCGTCACGCGCGTTTCGCTCGTCGCGAAAAGCTTACCTCCGATCAAATAGGCGATTCCCGCGTACAGGACGAACCCGATCACGCCGAAGATCACTCCACCGACGAGTCCCGGGATACCCGCATCTCGTAGATTTCCGATCCCACTCGCGATCGCTGAGAGGACCACGATGGCGAGCGCGGTACCAGTCGCCGCCTCGTCACGCTCGACACTCTCGTAGGCCTCCGCATCCAACCGCGCCGCACCGAGAGCACGCTCGATCACACCCGCATGCGCCATTTTCCCCTCCTCGTTCGGCTATCTTCTCCGGAACTACGGAGTCATTTTCGTACAAGGGATCCATGAAGTCAAGATCTGATTCGGCAACGCTCGTTTTCGAAATCATGACCGTCTTGTCGACCTCTCGTCTCCTGCCCTGGCCCCGTGCCTCTCGCGTACACTTGAAGGTCGGGCAGCACTGCCCCGATTCGGTAGCCAGGAGCGCCCGATGCGCCACGGTGAGTACAAGACACCCGGTGGCAAGCTGGTGCAAGTCGACTGCGAGGTGATCGGTGGTCGACTGCGCAACGTGCAGGTCACGGGCGATTTCTTCCTCGAACCTCCCGAAGCGCTCGATGCGATCGCGCAGGCGCTGGAAGACGCACCGGTCGATGCCAGCGAGGAGGAACTGGTCGAGCGGATCCAACGTGCGCTCGAGCCCTTCGGGAGCAGCCTGGAACTTCTCGGCTTCTCTCCCGAAGCCGTCGCACGAGCGACCCGGAGGGCGATCGGATGACCCATCTGGAACGCTGGAGGCGGTACCGCTGGCAGTTGATCGCTGGGGAAGGATTCGATCCAGCGATGCAGATGGCGCTCGACGAGGTGCTGACGCGTCGAGTGGGAGCGGGCGAGCGCCCTCCCACGCTCCGCTTCTGGGAATGGACGGCTCCCGCAGTCGTGATCGGTCGCTTCCAGTCGCTCCGCAACGAGGTCGATTTTGCCGAGGCCGAGCGTTATGGCATCACGGTCGTCCGCCGCATTACCGGTGGTGGTGCCATGCTGACCGAGCCCGGTAAAGTGATCACCTATTCGATCTATGCGCCGCCGGAACTGGTCGCCGGGATGTCCTTCCAGGAATCGTACGCCTTTCTCGACCAGTGGGTCGTCGAGGCGTTGCGGGCGCTCGGCGTCGACGCGTGGTACCAGCCGATCAACGACATCGCCTGCGCGCGTGGCAAGATCGGTGGCGCAGCGCAAGCTCGCCGCTACGGTGCCGTCTTGCATCACACGACTATGGCCTACGATATCGAGCCTGAGAAGGTTCCGCGCGTCATCCGCATCGGACGCGAGAAACTGAGCGACAAAGGTGTGCCGAGTGCAGCCAAGCGAGTCGCTCCATTGCGGCAGCAGACTGACCTGCCGCGGGAGGTGATCCAGGAACACCTCATCCGGACGTTCGCCGAACGTCATGGCCTCGAGGAAGGCATGCTCTTCCCCGAAGAGATCGACGAGGCCCGCGAACTGGTCCGCACCAAGTTCGGAACCTGGGAGTGGACGGCGATCCTGCCCTGAGCGCTACTGGAACAGCTTCGAGCCTGTTCCCCGTCGCCGGCGACCTTCCTCGAGGATCGCCGCGATTTCTGCCTTGCTGAACAGTCGCTCGCAGAAGGTGGAGGCCAGACGGGTACCAGGCTGGGGGCGCCGCATTCCTCGTACGAGGACACCGGCCTCTGTCTGCACGATCATCACGTCGACGAGCTGCTCCTCGTCGATGAAGCGTCCGACAGCTCGCAAGATGTCCTCGTACCGGTAGACCAGTGTCTCACCGGTCGAATTCGTCACGTGTGCCTGGAAGTCCTCGGCTTCTACGCGGGGTACACTCCTCTCGCCGTCCGGCGAGGAAGGCAGTGCCGAGCCTCGTCCCGCTAGTCTCCGCAGCATGTTTCCGCCTCACCGCAGCCGAAAACGCTTGTTCGCCACATAGTCCATCACGATGTACTCGCCGAGATGATCCGGCGTCGCGAAGAAGGCACGACCTTTGTTGATCCGCGTCATCTCGTTCACGAAACTCGCCAGATAGGGGCTCCGCTCCAACATGAACGTGTTGATGACGATCTCCTCGCGTGTGCAGCGAGCGACTTCCTTGAGCGTCTCTTGGAAGGTTTGGTAGGTCGGCGGGTAAGAGAAACGCACCTGCTCGCCATCGAAGTAGGCCGTTGGTTCCCCATCGGTGATCAGGATGATTTGCCGCGTTCCCCCTCGGTGCCGAGCCAGGAGCTGTCGGGCCAACATGAAGCCATGCTGCATGTTGGTCCCGTAGTTGTACTCGTCCCAGGTGATGTGCGGCAGTTCCTCCGGCTCGAGGACCGAAGCGACGTAGGAAAAGCCGATGATGTACAGCACATCGCGGGGAAACTGGGTGCGGATCAGACTATCCAACGCGAGAGCGACCTTCTTGGCCGCGAGAAAGCAGCCGTTATAGAGCATCGAACGGCTCATGTCGACCATGAGCACGGTCGCGGCCCGGGTCATCGTTTCGGTCCGGAATACCTCGAAGTCCTCTGGCCGCAGCCGCACTGGCGTCCCCGGCCCCTCCCGCTGGATCGCGTTCATGACCGTCCGCGGCAGATGCAAGAGGAACGGATCCCCGAACTCGTACGCCTTGGTTTCCTCGAGCGGCTCACCGCCGCGACCGCTCCGCTCGATCGGGTGCTGGCCGAAGCGATTTCGCTTGAGATGTTGGAAAATCTCGCGCAGAGCCTTTTGCCCGATCCGCCGGATCGCACGAGGCGTCAGCTCGTAGCCCCGGCGTGTCCGCTGGATATACCCCGCCTCCTCGAGCAGGCGCGTGATCTGACGGAGCGCATCGAGCTGCGCGGCCAACTCATCACCGTACAGCTCGCGCAGCCGCTCGAAATCGACTCGTCCGAGATCGCGCCAATCGCGGACACTCTCCAGCTGCTCCTCGAAGTCCTGCATCTCGCGCAGTTGCTCCATCAGCCGCAACGCTTGGCTCAGCGTCAGTTCCTCGCTCCCGCTGAACGGCTGCGCCTGCCGATAGGGATTCTCCGGCATGAGTTGTCCGAGCATTCGGCCGAGCTGGCGGAGTTCCTGCTGCAGTTCGGGATCGCGCAGCGCCGCCTCGAGTGCTTCCTCGAGTTGCTGCCGCATTTCGGGCGGCAGGGAATCGAGCAGACTCTGCACTGCTGCCATCTGGCGAGCCAGGTGATCGAGGAGTTCCTCGACACTGGCGAAATCGCGCCCGAAGTAGTGTCCCCAGCGGTGCTTGAAGCGGTCCAGATCGGGCTGACCACCCTGAGCGTGCTCGCGCAACAGCTCATTGAGATCCCGCAGCATCTGCCGGAGCTCTTGAAGCGCCTCGGGGGTCAGATTCTGAATCGCCTGCTGCAGACCTTGGAATGTCTGCTCGAGTACCTGTCGTTGCAACGAGGCGAGCAGCTCTTGGAACTTCCGTCGCGCTTCCGGATCCATGAACTCGTAGTCGCTGAGCGCGCGGATGCGCCCTGCCGGATCAGCCGGAAGCTGATCCAGGAAGGCCAGCTTCTGTTGCGCCATCCGCTCCAGCAAGCGCTGCAGCGCCGGATCGGCCGGCGCGGCCTCGCCTTCCCCCACCTCTGACTGCGTCCCACCTCTCTCTCCTCCCTCGGACACCGGCGCAGCCCGCTCCTGCGCACGAGCGAGCCGCTCACGTCCTTCTTGGACGCGTCGCTCGATCCCGGCCCGCTCCGTTCGGATCACCTCGTCCAAGCGCTGGTTGAGGTCGTCGAGAACCGAGCCGAGGTCGTAGCGCTGGAGCAACTGCTGGCGCTGCTGGCGAATCC
This sequence comes from Thermomicrobium sp., assembly GCF_053493975.1. NCBI lineage: Bacteria > Pseudomonadati > Thermomicrobiota > Thermomicrobia > Thermomicrobiales > Thermomicrobiaceae > Thermomicrobium > Thermomicrobium sp. Next base: position 3,255 of record NZ_JBRBZA010000001.1, on the reverse strand, counting down.
GTTCCAGGAGTTCGCGGAATCCAGGCATCCGGGCATCGGGGCGATCCATTCCCCAGCGGAAGAGCCGTTGTAGCGCTCGGTTGACATCCCCTTCGGCCAGGAGGTCGTCGGCCATCGCTTCGAGCAACTCCTCGGCCGTGAAGGCAGCGATCTCCTGGGTTCCGTCCCAGCGACTGTAGCGGAAACGATTCGGCGTACCGGCCACGGTGCACCTCCTGGCGCTCTCTCCTCGTCAGCTCCGGTAGCGGGCGGCACCGCGTCCGGTGGCACGCTCCTTGTTCACGCGCCGGTTCAAGTGCAGTCCCTCGAGCACGAACTCGACTGCCGCCGCGACCAGCGCCGGGTCCCCCGTCGCACCGAGCCGCTGCGTAGCACGCCGCAGGCTCTCGATATGGGAGACCTGATGGACATAGCGCATCGCTGGCTGGAGATCGGAGGCCTCCACGGTCAGGCCGTTCTCGAAGGCGAGGATGAGATCGTCGAAGTCCCGCACCGAGAAGTAGCGATTGAAGGTCGCCACGACTGCCCCGTTGATCAACTTCTCGATGATCCGATCCTCCTGCACCTCGCCCAGCGTTTCGAACTCCAGCTTCCCGAGCGTGGAGGCGACGAGCGCCGGGAGATCGCTGATCCGCGGCACCGCATGCTTCTCGCCCAAGCGGAGAGCCCGCTTGACCGCATTGCTGATCAGCGTCTCGTAATTGGCGACCGACATGCGCGCGCTGACCCCGGAGCGCTGGCTGATATCCGGACTGCGGCGTGCGAGGTGCGTGATCTCGGCGACGATCTCGCGCATGTACTGTGGCACCGTCACCGCGATACCAGGCACCTCGACCGGCGTCCGCTCCTGCTCCATGATGGCGATTTCGTGCTCGATGGTCCGCGGGTAATGGGTCCGGATCTGCGCACCGAAGCGATCCTTGAGCGGGGTGATGATCCGCCCGCGATTGGTGTAGTCCTCGGGATTGGCGCTCGCGACGACGAACACGTCGAGCGGCAGTCGCACCCGATAGCCCCGAATCTGCACGTCTCGCTCTTCCATGATGTTGAGCAACCCCACCTGAATCCGCTCAGCCAGGTCGGGAAGCTCATTGATGACGAAGATGCCGCGATTGGTCCGCGGGATCAGGCCGTAGTGGATGGTGAGCTCGTCGGAGAGATAGCGTCCCTCCGCCACTTTGATCGGGTCGATCTCGCCGATCAGATCGGCGATCGTCGTGTCTGGGGTGGCCAGCTTTTCCGCATAGCGCTCCTCGCGCCGGATCCACGCGATCGGCGTCGCGTCGCCCCTCTCGGCGATGAGATCCCGCGCATACTTCGAGATGGGAGCGAACGGGTTATCGTTCACCTCGCTGCCGGCGACGATCGGAATCTCCTCGTCCAAGAGATTGACGAGGAGCCGCGCCATGCGCGTCTTGGCCTGGCCGCGCTCACCGAGGAAGATGATGTCCTGCCCGGCCAAAATGGCATTCTCCACCTGCGGGATGACCGTCTCCTCGTACCCGATGATGCCAGGGAAAATCGGCTCTCCTGCCTGAATCTTGGCGATGAGGTTCTTGCGCATTTCTTCCCGAACAGGAAGGACGCGGTAGCCGCTCTCGCGTAGCTCGCCTAGCGTTCGTGGTCTCTCCATGTCGGCTCCTCGATCGTCGTTTCCAGTGCGTCGGCGTCGACGTGGTGAAGTGCTTCCTCAATCCTACTCCGCGCCGGCAACCCGTCAACTCCTTCTGTCGACTGCCGGCGCTCGGCGGCGAGCGCGCTCCGGAAGGCATCGCGCCCGCGGAGTCCTTCCGCCACCCAACGCGCGATCCACCGCTGCCGTCGCGCGAGTTCGCGGCTCGCTACCTCGACCGGCAAGCCGAAACGATCGCGCAAGGTCTCCAGGAAAACGGACGGGTACACCGCGAGCGGTGAGCGCAGCGTCTCGCGCAGCGCGAGCAACCGGATCGCTGGACGATTTTCCGGAGCGCCGATCGCCTCGACGCGGACCACGCGTCGCAGCAGTCCCTCGCTCGTCACCCCCATACCGAGCGTCACCACCAGGTCGAGCGCGACCAAGTGCTCGGCCGGCACCTCGAGCGGGAAGCTGTTCAGCAACGCAAAAACCTCGTCAGCGCCCTGGGCGTGCACGGTCGCCCCGAGACGCCAGCCTGCAGCCAGGAGCGCGAAGAGGCGTCGCACCCCTTTCCCCCACAAGTAGATCGGCAAGTGATCGCTGATCTCGTTGACGAGGAGATAGGTTCTGTGTGGATCGAGCTCGCTGGCGAAGGCGAACCGCTCGTACCAACCGCGCAGGTAATAGCATGTCGTCCCCGCCGGGAGAAGGTCAGCCAGCGCGGTGAGCAACGTCGTCTTCCCGGCCCCATGCTCGCGGGCCGCGACGATGACGGACGCTCGCTGCTCGAGCGCGATCCAGAGGAACGCGGCGGTGGCGGCATCCATGCAGCCCAGACGCACGAGATCGACGAGCGAGAGGTCGCCGCTCCCTCGCGCACCGTATCGTCCCCACCAATCGGCCGGGGGAAACTCGGTCAGCTCCGGATCGGGCGGTCTCCTCCAACGCTCCATGGGTCAAGGATACCCGAGAGCCGCATCGCCTCGCCTGACCCGCCGCTCATACTCGGAAGCGATGCCGCCTCAGCCCCGCTGCTCCAGCGGCACGTAGTGCCGGTTCGTCGGCCCGACGTACTCGGCGCGCGGCCGGATCAAACGATTGTCGGCCTGCTGCTCCAGGACGTGCGCGGTCCAGCCCGCAATGCGGCTCGCCGCGAAGACCGGTGTCATGAGCTCCTTTTCGATCCCCAAATAATGGTAGACCGAGGCCGCGTAGAAGTCGACATTGGGATAGAGTCCCTTTTCCCGCTGCATCACCTCGGCGATCGCCACCGAGAGCTCGTACCAGCGGAGATCACCACGTGCTTCCCCGAGTCGGCGCGAGAGGTCGCGGAGCCACTTGGCACGCGGATCTTCCCCCTTGTACACGCGATGGCCGAAACCCATGATCCGCTCCTTGCGAGCCAGCTTCTCCGCGATGTACGGCTCGACCCGGTCGAGCGTTCCGATCTCCTCCAACATCTGCATGACAGCAGCGTTCGCCCCGCCGTGGAGCGGCCCTTTGAGTGCCGCGATCGCCGCCGTGACTGCGGCATGCATGTCAGCCAGTGTCGCGGCTACGACCCGCGCCGCGAAGGTCGAGGCGTTGAACTCGTGATCGGCGTGGAGCACCAGGATCTTGTTCATCGCCTCGACCTCGAG